>CAILAQ010000174.1 GCA_903832165.1 uncultured Bacteroidota bacterium
GCCGCAAATGGATTAACCGGCAAATAATTTCGATTGTCCTGATCTTTATTTTCTGCATGCTGATTTCACTGGCCGTTATGCTGATCATTTTCACAGGAATTGTGATCAATTTTCTCGAATCAAGAAATATCCTGACAAATAAATTCATGATAGCATTGCTTCTCAATGGGAAATGGCTCATTGTTCTGATATCCACTTTTTTCAGCATTTCCTCGCTTTACTATCTTGCACCTGCCAAAAGAAGCGAATTTAAATTCATCACGCCGGGAAGTATTGTTAGCTCCTTTGTGATCATCCTGACCTCGGTGGGATTTTCGGCTTACATCAATAATTTCGGTACCTACAATAAATTCTACGGTTCCATCGGAACCCTTATCGCACTTCTGATCTGGCTTTTCGTAAACTGCATGGTGCTGCTCATAGGATTCGAATTGAACATGAGCATAAGTCAGGCGAAAAAGAAAAAAACCGACACGCATCACATATGATGCAGGTACTTGTATACTAAAGTACGTATCTCATCAGTCTTCCCGTAGAGTCTTTCACTCAACCCCTGATCTCCGTACGAGCGAAGCTTGCTGATAAAACTATCAATCGTTCTTGCAGGAAAAACAGAATCTTTCTCAAAAACATCCCTGCGCCTTTGAAGGAGGCTGGCGGATCCGTAACAACAATCAGGAAGTTTCTCAAGCATATCCAGCCTGTGCTTATTTTCGCTTCGGAAAATATTCACATCAACATACAGATTTTCTGCTCTCAGCAGTCCATCAGCCATCTCCAGACCATGAAGAGAAGCAACCACCAGACCGGCGAACAGATGATAAAGATCTGCCGAGCCGTCAGGACTCCTGATCTCAATCGTTTGTTTACTCACTCCCTGATACAGCAGATTTGAATCCTGGGGATTCGCATCGCTGACCATATTTTTGTCTCCCAGCCAGCCCAGTGGCACTCTGACGAGAACAGAACGGTTGCGGTCGCCCCAGCAGATATTGGTTGGCGCCTCCTGATGAGGGACCAGTCGCAAATAGGAGGTTGGAATGGTATTTCCAAAAGCAGTCAGTGCCCCGGCAAGGTCCATCAGTCCGGCAATCATTCTCTTTGCCGTATCGCTAAGCCGGTTTTCCTCAACCATCATATTTCTACCATCCTTCTCGAGGTACATGTGCACATGCAAACCGGATCCGGCCTTTCCGACAGTGATTTTGGGTGCAAAACTGATGTTTACCGCATATTTCTCGCCTAGCTGACGCAGTATCCATTTTGCCAGAACCAATTGATCAACGGCATCTTCCACTTCAACAGGTAAGAATTCTATTTCGTGTTGTTCAAAGCTCTCAGCATCAGTATTAAAATTCCCAACCTCACTGTGACCGTATTTGATCCGCCCACCGCATCTGGCAATGAGGTCCATGGCTTCGAGCCTGATAAATTCATAATTACTGAAAGGACTGGCAGAGTGATATCCCTTTTGATCTTCTGCCGGATACAACTCCTCCTTTTTCCCCTGAACATAATATTCAAGTTCTCCCATAGCCTTGAAAGTAAAGCCCGTGCGCTCCTTAAAGAGCCTATGAGCCTTCCGCAGGATGTATTCAGGTGCCGTCGCAAGAGGCAATCCCTCGCTCGTATAAAAGGAACATAGAATATCAAGGGTCGGCACTATGGAAAAAGGATTCACATAAGCTGTTGAAAACCTTGGGATCACATATAAGTCACTTGATGAAGCTTCTATATAAGAAAACAGACTACTCCCGTCAACACGCTCACCGGTGGATAAAATTGCTTCGAGGTATTCAAGGCTATGTATGGAAAAATTCAGGATTTTCAGCTTACCATCTTCGGCAACATACCTGAAATTCAGCATCTTAATTCCATTTCCCGCAACGAACCTGACGATATCATCTCTGGTGAATTCCTTTGATGATTTCTGCAGAAACTGCTCAAGCGGATTCGCCCTGAACTTAAATATATTGTCTTCCATGTCTCTTGTCTTCTGTCTTCTGTCTCTTGTCTTCTGTCTACTTACCAAGCGCCTCAATCTGCTCCTTAATCGCCCGGATCTTTGCCTCAGCATCTGCCATTTTTGTCTTTTCAGTTTCAACAACCTGAGCAGGAGCATGGTTTACAAAGCGCTCATTGGCAAGTTTATTTCTAACTGTATCAAGAAATCCAAGAGTATAATCCAGTTCTTTCTGCAGCTTTTCAATTTCGGCAGCGGCATCAACCGATCCATCCAGTGGAACATAATATTCAACGGACCTGATTACCTGACTGGCTGCACCGGGAGATTTATTTTCGATCTCGGTGACTGATTCCAGATTCAGCAATTTTACCAGAATCGGGTCAAGATATTTATCATATCCGCCGTCACCGGTTTTAACTTCCAGTGAAAGAACATTTCTTACAGGAATATTGTGTTCGGCACGAACCGACCGCACGAATCCAACAACTTCTTTCATACGTTCGAACCTGTCAATCTGATCGGGGTTAAAACTGCCTGCAGCTGGCAGAGGGCTTACCATAACCGATTCGCCCGGATTCCTGGGGGTTATGTGTTGCCAGATTTCTTCCGTAATAAACGGGATAAACGGATGCAATACGAGCATCAATTTTTCCATAATCGACATCGCCTGACCACGTGTAAGCATGTCAATCGGCTGCTGATAGGCAGGTTTGATTATTTCGAGATACCAGGAAGAGAAGTCGTCCCAGAAAAGCTTGTAGGCCGCCATCAATGCCTCTGAAAGGCGATATTTTGCGAAATGATCATTCAGGCTCCCAAGTTCCTGATTCAAACGGGCATCAAACCATTCATTGGCAAGACGGGAAGTTTCAGGCTGTCCGATTGTTTCAGATACTTCCCAACCTGAGATCAGGCGAAAGGCATTCCATATCTTATTACTGAAGTTTCGACCCTGCTCCGTGAGCGACTCATCAAAAAGCAAATCATTACCTGCTGAGGAACAAAGTAACATTCCTACCCGAACACCGTCGGCGCCATATTTTGCAATCAAATCAAGCGGATCAGGAGAATTACCGAGGGATTTCGACATTTTTCGATGCTGTGCA
>CAILAQ010000175.1 GCA_903832165.1 uncultured Bacteroidota bacterium
CAGTTCTCAGTTCTCAGTTCTCAGTCTCCAGTCTTCAGTTCTTCTTACGGCGCAGCCCGCCGGCAAGCAACAGAATCCCCGTTAATCCGGCAACTCCGCCACCGATCATTTTCGCGGCCGATCGGTTATTAACGTTTGTTTTCGTTTTCACCGAATCATTAGTCAACGCCCTTATCGCGGATGAAATCTCCTTCTCAACTTTTGCAACTCCGGTCTGCTTTTCCTGATATCCGTCGTAAACAAAATAACAGCCTCCAACGATCAGGAGGACTCCGGCAAATGTGATTAACGCTTTCATTCGTATTCAGTTTTAAATAAAGTTACTGTTCTTCCCCTGATGTCATCACCACGGGCTTGTTAAATCCATTCTCATCAAAATACATCCTGCCGATACAGGTAACCATCTAATTTCCATCGGTTTCACTAAGCGGACGGCGATGGTAAACAATATAATATTCCTCTTTGCCGGCGGTTTTGATCACCGAATGATGTCCGGCTCCGGTGGCGATTTTGGGGAGTTGCTGGCTTTTTAGCTGTCTGAGAATAGCCTGAAGTAAAACTGGTGAGGAGGATAATGGTGTGGAGCTTAGACGAGCGAAGTTTAGTTTCCATCTTTCAATAGTTTTTTATCGGGGATCATCTCGCTGAGGATCTTTATGGAGGTTAACATACAACCTTCACAAATGGTTTCATGCAGCCTGTTCTTTTTTGCAATTGCCCGTCCTTCGGCAGTTCTCAGATCACAGTTGATCAGGTCGTGGCAATTATTGGAATTATGGATTTCCGTAAACCTCCGATCAAACTCCTGAATCATCCCGTACGATTTTTCCTTCCGGCTAAGGTTATCCTGATGCAGCTGGCTGTTATAAATTCCAATTACCATAAAGGCTCCGGTGACCACGCCGCAGGTTTCCTGCAGCCGGCCCATCCCGCCGCCGAAGCCGGCAGAGATCTGTGATGCCATCTCTTTATCAAAGCCCAACCTTTCGGCAAAGGCCGTCACAACAGCCTGTGAGCAATTCAAACCTCCGCGAAAAGAGGCGATTGCATCTTCTTCAATTCTGGTCATATCGGTTACATATTTAAGCAAACGAAAAGTACAATATCTTTATTGTAAAACACAAAGGGCCGCCGGATGATTCCGGCAGCCCTTTGATGAATTAATTGTCCTGATCATCGGTTCTCATGATGCTCCAGGTTCAGCAGCGCAATAATGAATTTTTGATCGTCAGCGGAGTAAGAAACCTGATAATCCTGGGCATACCATCCTTCACGCTTATAATTTAATGGTTGTCGCAGGTGTTTCACGTCGTTCGGATGCGACGACAGATAGGCCAGCGTTACCATCGGTTCCCAGAAAATGAACTGACCCTGGTAAGAGCCCCAGACAAAGGTACTGGTAAAAGTACCTCCATGGAACTCAGGTGACAAAAGGTCGATCCAATGAGCTCCCATTGCCGGCTCGAGACCCGGAGTCTGAAGGTACATTGGTGGCACAAATTCTGGTGCAGGTGCCACGTCCATGGCCGGTGGATTTAGTCTTGGAATGTTCATGCGTTTCTCATTGGACACGGTGTAAAAGTGAACATCAAAATGAGGTACGTCATAAATTCCGGCGGGCACATGTCCCTGGGGGTTCCAATCCAGCAGGATATGGGTGTAAAAATTCATCCCTGCGTGGCTGGGAAAAGGAAAAACCAAAGCCACAGGATCAGAGGGCAGGTCTTTCAGAGCTTGTTCTGAAAGATCCAATCCCACACTAACAGGATTGCCTTTTCGGTCAACCGAGATCCAGGCTCTGCCAGATCCTTCCCCAAACTCACGGGTCGGGCCATACATAATGCGTAATGATGCGCGTTTCAGGTTCGTTGAGTCTGACGAACCGGGATTCAGCGAGGTGCTCAAACCATCTTCTTTTTGACAAGCATGCAATAGAGACAGCGCTGCAATTGTCAGCAGAAAAAACTTAAATTGGATCAAACGTTTCATAATCTATTAAGGTTAAGTGAATTAAAACAAATAAGAAATTCAAAAAATTATCTTAATATGAAATGGCTTGTTCGATGTGTTTATCTGATTCTTAGACAACCTGATTTTCATTTTGTTTTGAAAATTTGATTTTTTCCTTCAGTAAGGTGGAAATCATTCGAAATTAAGCGCTCGGTACTATCTTTATCCTGTGAAGAATTTTACTAAAATACAGAACTGGAAACTCCGGGCCGGTATTGCCATCCTGATTCTCTCGTTTTCGATGACCCCGATGATTTTACTGACTCCGTTTCTGCACGCTGATGCGAAAACAAAAATTATACTCACCACCACCTGGATTATCATTGGCAACACCTGAACCCCCGAAACTGGTTCAAAAAGAAATCAAAAAACATACAACAATCAAAATGAAAAGAACAACTTTTCTTCTGTTAGCCGGACTGGCCGGCTTTAGTGCATTCGGTCAGGATATCGCCGGCTCCTGGTACGGTTCACTGAAACTCTCAGGAATCGAACTGAGAATCGTATTCAACATTACTAAAACAGCCGATGGATATACCTCTACCATGGACAGTCCCGACCAGAATGCATTTGGACTGGCAACAGCCACCACAACATTCGCCGATTCCAAACTGACTATCCTGATGAAAACTCCGGTTCTGGAATATTCAGGCGACTATAAAGATGAGGTCATCACCGGCAACCTGAAGCAAAATGGCATGACCTTCCCGATGGTTTTATCGAAAAAGAAAATTGAAAAAGCAGTAGTACTAAGGCCGCAGGAGCCCAAACCACCCTATTCCTATTATACCGAGGAGGTGAAATTCAAGAACGAGACTGCGGGAGCAGTTTTGGCCGGAACTCTTACCATGCCTTCAAAAGAGGGTAATTTCCCTGTCGTGATAATGATTTCAGGCAGCGGTCCTCAGAACAGGAATGAGGAACTTTTGGGTCATAAGCCATTTCTCGTGATTGCGGATCATCTCACCCGGAACGGCATTGCCGTTTTACGCTACGACGACCGCGGAACCGCCCAGTCGACCGGAAACTTCAGTAAAGCAACTTCCGCTGATTTTGCCTCTGATGTTGAAGCGGCCATTAGCTATTTAAAATCGAGAAAAGAGATCAATAAAAAGAAAATAGGCTTGATGGGCCACAGCGAAGGGGGGCTGATCGCTCCGATGGTTGCAGCAAAATCAAAGGATGTGAATTTCATTGTTTTACTTGCCGGTCCGGGGTTGCCGGGATACAAAATTTTACTGATGCAGCAGGAGTTGATCGCCAGGGCAAATGGTGCCTCTGAAAGTGATATCGAAAAAACCAGAAAGTCTAATCAGGCAGCATTTGATGTGGTTCTTAAATCAGATAATCCCGAAACATTGCAACCGGAGCTGACAAAATTCCTTCAGGAGGAATTGGCTAAAGATCCCACAGCCGAAATACCAGGGGGAATGAGCAAGGAGGATTTTGTCAAAACATCTGTGGCTCAGATGGTGAATCCCTGGATGCTGTATTTTATGAAATATGATCCGGCCACTTCATTAACCAAAGTCAAGTGTCCGGTGCTGGCCGTCAATGGCTCGCTCGACTTGCAGGTGCCGCCGAAAGAAGACCTGGCAGCCATCGGCGAATCGCTCAAAAAAGCTAAAAACAAAAAGGTGACAATCATTGAATTTCCCGGGATGAACCACTTGTTTCAGGAATGCAAAACCGGCTCGCCGAACGAGTATGCATCCATCGAGCAAACCTTCTCACCCAAGGCGCTCGACGAGATTACGAAATGGATTCAGGGTGTTGTAAAATGAAGGTTGAGATTCCAATTCAGAATTCCGGTTAATTGAAGTAAGAGATTCCAATTTAGAATTCCGAGTTCCGAGGTTGGAGATTCAAGTGTGCACGAGGTAGAGACGGATAATTATCCAATGTCGTTTAGTTAAGGAAGTCAAGAGGGCAAGAGGG
>CAILAQ010000176.1 GCA_903832165.1 uncultured Bacteroidota bacterium
AAGGAAAATGAGTATCGCGCTGCTGTAAAAATTGCGCCGATGAGTGTTCCCGTTTTACTGGTACTCGGACTATTTGCCCTTTTTCTGGATCTTAAGCATAAAGCCTATTTCTGGCAGCTTTATACGGTTATCCGGTTGCAATCTCCAATGGGGTGGGGTGCCTGGACTTTAATGATCATTACCCCGCTGGCTTTTATCTGGGCCGCTCTTAACATAAGGGAGGTATTCCCGAAATGGGACTGGAAATATCAGTGGCTTAAGGATCTGGAAATATTTTTTCAAAAATATAAAAAGGTAATAGCTTGGTTGTTAGCTATCTATTCAGTAGTACTTGGCGTTTATACCGGGATATTGTTTTCGGCGTTTAATGCTCGCCCACTTTGGAATACGTCTATTTTAGGACCATTGTTCCTGGTATCAGGACTCTCGACAGGAGCAGCAACCGCTATCCTGTTTTCGAAAAACCACGAGGAGCGTAAAACTTTCGCCAGAATAGATCTGCTACTGATCGCGATAGAGCTTTTCCTTATCGTGCATATGTTCATGGGATTCCTTGCCAGCACACAGGTTCAGATCGATGCAGCCAATCTTTTCCTGGGTGGCCCGTATACAGCTCCCTTCTGGATGCTAGTCGTCGGACTGGGATTGATTCTGCCAGCCGTGCTTGAGGCGCTGGAATTAATTAAATTTAAGATCCCGGTTTACATCCCTGCTGCTCTGGTTCTCTTTGGAGGATTAATGCTTCGTTTTATCATTGCTTATGCCGGACAAATGAGCAGATGGCTCTATTAGTTATAACATTTATCAATTGCCCCGGATTTTAATCCGGGAATAATAAGAAAAATCAAATGGAAAAAGAAAAAAAAGACCGTTCAAGGCAATATCTCAACCCCTATTTGGGGGGAGTATTGCTGGGCCTGGTATTGATTGCAGCAAATTTCGTTGCCGGCCGAGGGCTCGGTGCCAGCGGCGCCGTTAAAAGTGTGGTAGTGGCAGCCAACAAGGTCATCGCTCCATCACATGTTGAAAATAATGCGTTTTATGCCGAAACCGTTAAACAGCACCCGAATCCATTGAAAAACTGGCTGGTTTTTGAAATGGTCGGGGTCCTGGTTGGCGGATTCCTGTCGGGGAGTCTGTGGGGCCGGCTAAAACTTAAAGTTGAGCACAGTCCGAAGATTACCTCCCGTAAACGTCTGATCATGGCAGGTACCGGCGGAATTCTGTTCGGATTCGGTTCGCAACTCGGCCGGGGATGTACAAGCGGTTCGGCGTTAAGCGGGATGGCTGTTCTGTCGCTTGGCGGGTTTATTACTATGGCTGCCATCTTCGGAACAGCCTTTGCCCTGGCATATTTCTTTAGAAAAAACTGGATTTAACTTAAAAAACATTGATTATGGGACCGTTAGTTGTAAATGAATTAATATCTGAGAATACTAACCTCTTGCTGGCCTTCATTATCGGAATCGGATTCGGTTTTGTTCTGGAGAGCAGTGGCTTCTCATCAAGCAGAAAACTGGCCGGCGTTTTTTATGGTTATGATACGGTAGTGCTGAAAGTATTCTTTACCGCCGCAATTACTGCCATGCTCGGTATGCTGTTTTTAAGCCTCTTTGGATGGCTTAATCTTGATCTGGTATACGTGAACCCAACCTATCTGACTTCTGCGATAATTGGAGGTGTTGTGATGGGCGCCGGATTCATTATTGGTGGATTCTGCCCCGGAACAAGTTTTGCCGGTGCTTCCATCGGAAAAATAGACGCCATGGTTTTTATAGGCGGACTGTTTATTGGTGTTGTAATCTTTTCTGAAGGTTACCCTCTTTGGGACAGCCTCTACATGGCTGCATTCAAGGGATCACCCAAAATTAGCGAGTCGCTGGGCTTATCTGACGGCCTTGCCGCATTATTGGTTATTATGGCTGCCATCGGAATGTTCTACGTGGCCGAATGGGCAGAAAAGAAATTTCCCCGTGAAGAATATTAAAAATACCTAATTATTATAGAATGAACCCAAGAGTAATTTTATCCATAGGAATCGTAGGTCTCGGCCTGATTATTGCCGCTGTACCTCAGAATACCACCCATCCGTATAAATTGACCGCCAGCCAGCTTCTGGAAGAGGCAAAGGGGCGTAATCAGTTTTTTAGTCCTGATGAGCTGGCAGAGAAATTAGTTAGCAAGGATCCTTCCGTCCAGTTGATCGATGTTCGTGATCAGGATGATTTTGAAAAATTCAGCCTTCCCGGAGCTATTAATATACCATTAACCGATCTTCTGAATGAGAAATGGAAGGAAGTGCTGGACCAGGATTTAAAAGCCAATATCTTTTACAGTAATGGAAGTGTTGAAGCCAATGAGGCCTGGATGATCACCCGACAGCTGGGATATAACAACCTGTTTGTTCTTGAAGGAGGACTGAATTATTGGATTGAAACCATTATAAACCCGCAAAAACCTGCAGCAACATCACCCAATGAAGAGCTGGCACGCTACGATTTCCGGCAGGCTGCCGGATCTGCCTTAGGAGGCGGTGGAGCAGTTCAGCTTGCTGTACCTGCCGATCAGGGGGCAACAGCAAAACCGGGGTTGGTTAAAAAGCCGGGCAAAAAGAAAGCCTCCGGAGGATGCTGAACAGTCGGCTCCAGGCAGTAGGCAGTTGGCAATATGCATTTATTGAAATTTCTCTGAATGCTGAATCATATAACCAAGCAGCCGGCCTATTTCATCGTTCTGGGCTATAAGTTC
>CAILAQ010000177.1 GCA_903832165.1 uncultured Bacteroidota bacterium
GAGTTGTCATCCCCGCGAAGGCGAAGCCAGAGGCGGGGATCTCGTCGCGGACCACGGCCTTTCGCAATGCGGGGACCCCGTCCCTTACCGCGAAATCCGGCAAGTGTTGTGTCCCATGCCACCGCCTCCTCACTGCGCTCCTTTTCACCGTCATCGGCTGGCCAGTGGCACACGCCCAGGCCGATATTCCATCCTTGAAGGCCGGGTATCTCCGGTGCGAATACCGGATAAATCCTGATGGCATCGATATCCTGAATCCGATGCTCAGCTGGATAGTCACCTCCGGTGAAAACGGACAAAAACAGACAGCGTACAGGATAATCGCCGCCTCCACCCCGGAAATCCTTGCCACTGACAAAGGTGATCTCTGGGACAGCGGAAAGAAACTCTCCGATCAGACCATCCAGGTGGAATATGCCGGACTCAGCCTGCAATCAAGGATGCAGGTTTGGTGGAAAGTACAGGTGTGGGATAAGGATGGAAAACTTTCAGCCTGGAGCGAACCCTCACACTGGAGCATGGGCCTCCTCAGGGAGTCTGATTGGGAAGCTAAATGGGTAGCTGATTCGGCAGCAGTAAAGTCGGGCGGCGACAAAGCTCAGGTAAATGGATTTCATAGTCAGATAGCCAATGCTCCGGACAAGGAATGCTGGGCAATCATTGACCTGGGCAAGGAACAGGAATTTGAAGAGGTTTGTCTCTTCCCTGCCCGACCGTTCGACTACAAGGATACCCCCGGATTTTTATTTCCCGTGAGATTCAGGGTGGAAGTTGCCGGCCGATGGGATTTCTCAGATGCAAAAGTGGTCGTAAACTTCACTGCTTCTGATATTCCTAATCCTGGCGATGTCCCGCAGATTTACAAATTTCTAAAATCAACAGGCAGATTTGTCCGTCTCACGGTCACCCGTCTCGCTCTCAGGGATGCCAGCAATTATGCGTTTGCCCTCGCCGAAATGCAGGTGCTGGATAATAAGAAAAATCTGGCATTGAAAGCAAAGGTTTATGCTCCGGACGCGATCGAGGTGGAAAACTGGAAATCTGAATTTCTTACTGATGGCCGGACAGAAACGGCCAAAGGCCAGAAAGCATTACCGGCAACTTTTGCACGGCGATCATTCAGTATTGGCGGTCAGGTAAAAAAAGCCACCGCCTATGTGAGCGCCATGGGGCTTTATGAGTTCCGGCTCAACGGACATCGTGTGGGCGACCAGCTGCTGGCACCCGAATGGACAACCTACGACAAGCGGATATCCTATCAAACATATGATGTTACCAGCTTGGTCAAAAAAGGAGAAAACGCTGCGGCTGCCATTGTTGGCGAGGGCTGGTATGCCGGGCAGCTGATGGCTTTCGGACGGTTTGCCTATGGAAATTATCCGCGCTTTCTCGCGCAGGTGGAGATTGAACTGACCGATGGCACAAAGCAAATGCTTGTGACGGATGAATCATGGAGCACCACAATAAAAGGCCCGGTCACCGCATCCGGAATATATGCCGGTGAAACGTACGATGCCAGGCTGGAGGAGCCCGGCTGGGAACTTCCCGGATTCACCAGTAAAAGATGGACCCCCGCAATTGCTTCCAATCCGGAACCGAAGAAGCTGGTGTGGTTGCGCAATGAGCCCATCAAAGTGGAGCAGGAACTTCCTCCGAAGAAAATTACCGAACCATCGCCCGGTATATATGTCATCGATTTTGGGCAAAACATGGTAGGCTGGTGCCACTTTGATGTAGAAGGAAAGACCGGGCAGGCGGTCATCATTCGTCACGGTGAAGCTATAAATCCCAATGGCCGGCTCTATACCGAAAACCTTAGGCAGGCACTGCAGATTGATACATATATTCCGGGCAAAGGCGGACCCTTTGAATTTGAGCCCCGGTTCACCTATCACGGTTTCCGTTATGTCGAGATCATTGGTCTGGCCAAGGCCCCGACAAAGCTATCCGTCACCGGCCGGGTATTCCATTCCTCCTCGCCGTTTACCGGTCATTTTGAGTGCTCCGATGCCTCCCTGAATCAGCTGATGAGCAATATTCAGTGGACAGAGCGAGCCAACCTGATGAGCTCCCCGAACGACTGTCCGCAGCGCGATGAGCGTTTCGGGTGGATGGGTGACATACAGGCATTTGCCCAGACCGGAGTGTTTAATATGGACCTCGCGGCCTTTTTCACCAAATTTGCTCAGGACACACGGGATGATCAGGCCGATGATGGCAGGTTTCCTGATTTTGCCCCTCATCCGGGCGATCAGAATCTCTCTTTTTCCGGTACTCCGGCCTGGGGTGATGCTGGTGTTTTTGTCCCGTGGACCGCCTATCTCAATTATGGCGATACCCGTCTGCTCAATGAACATTTCGATGCCGCCCGCCGCTGGGTGGATTATGTTCGGCGGAATAACCCGGATCTGGTCTGGAAAAAAGGACGGAACAATGACTACAACGACTGGCTCAATGCCGACCGCATTATTTATGAGGGCTGGCCCAAAACAGGTGGCGAAGTTCCGCCCGAAGTTTTTGCCACGGCCTTTTTTGCCCGCTCAGCGCAGATAGTGGCAAGTATGGCTGCAGCTACCGGCCGCCCCATTGAAGCAGAATATTATGGCCGTTTAGCTGCCCGGATAAAGGATGCCTTCAATCGTGAATTTGTGAAGCCCGACGGCAGGATCACCGGCGACACGCAGGGCGGCTATGCCCTGGCGCTGAGCTTTGGCTTGCTATCCGAAGAAATTCGCCTCAGGGCTGCAGGATATATAGTCGAAAACATGAACACCAGATACAACGGTCATCTCAGCACCGGCATACAAACCACCCACCGGGCCATGCAGGAACTCACGAAAAACGGGTATTCCGATATTGCCTGGAAATCATTGATGAACCGGTCGTTCCCCTCCTGGATGTACATGATTGATAATGGCGCTACCACGATCTGGGAACGGTGGGACGGTTACGTAAAAGGCCGCGGCTTCCAGGATGCCGGAATGAATTCCTTAAATCACTGGGCACTGGGTGCCGTTGGCGAATGGATATGGAATAATGTTGCCGGACTTAATCCTGATGAGGATCAGCCGGGATGGAAACACTTCACCATCGCTCCGCTGCCGGGTGGCGGCGTGACCAGTGCAAAAGGAGAATATCAGAGCATCCGGGGACTGATATCAAGCTCCTGGAAAATCAAGGACGGCAAATTGTATATTGATGTGAAAATTCCGGCCAACACCACTGCAACCATCAGGATGCCGGAGGGGGTAAATAAGGGCGCCGGCAAGGGTATTTCCTACAATGTTGAATCAGGCAACTGGCATTTCGAAGAAAATTTTCAAAACAAATAACATCTTATTCAGAAGCCATGATTAAGGAATACATCGACAATCAGGTTTTCGGCAATAAAGATTTTACGATTTCGCCGCTGGTCCGGGGTGAATATGAGAATTGCTCATTCATCAACTGTGAATTTTTCAATGCAGATCTCTCAGAAATATCATTTATCGATTGCCTGTTTGATACCTGTAATCTGAGCATGGCAAAAATGATCAATTCAGCTTTGCGGGGCGTGAAATTCAAGGGCTGCAAAATGCTCGGCCTTAACTTTGGGAAATGCAATCAGTTCGGACTGACGGCAAGCTTCGACAATTGCAACCTGAACCACTCGTCCTTTTTCCGGACCAAATTCAAGAAGACAAGCTTTAAAAGTGACAAGCTTCAGGAAGTGGATTTTACCGAATGTGATTTATCCGGTTCGGCATTTGAATACTGCGACCTGACGCATGCGATTTTCGAAAGGAGTATTCTTGAAAAAACAGATTTTCGCACGGCTATCAATTATTCAATCAACCCCGAGACCAACCGGATAAAAAAGGCTAAATTTTCCACGTCCGGAATAGCCGGATTACTGGACAAGTATGATATCGAAATAGAACAATAAATTCAGGCAGCTTTGGAGCCAAGAATAGAGCTATTACCCGAGAAAAAACTCGTAGGACAGCAGCTGGAAATGACCTTTAACCAGGACAAAACCTTCCAGCTGTGGCGGACCTTCATGCCCAGGCGAAAGGAGATCACCAATCAAATCAGTGACCAGCTTTTTGCGATTCAGGTTTACGGACCTTCCATGAGCTTCGAAACCTTTAACCCCGGTAATCCCTTTGTAAAGTGGGCCACTGTTGAGGTTTCTGATTTTGACAGCATCCCGGAAGGAATGGAGCCCTTTACCCTTCCCGGCGGACTGTATGCCGTTTTTCTCCATAAAGGCTCCTCAGCCGATGCACCCAGAACCTTCGGATATATTTTCGGAACCTGGCTGCCGGCATCGGGATACGTTGCCGATCAAAGGCCGCATTTCGAGATACTGGGCGAAAAATATAAACGCGATGATCCTTCTTCTGAGGAAGAGGTTTGGATCCCTATCAAAGAAAGACTATCAAAATGACAAGAGGAAAACGATGGACCATACTGTTTATCCTTGCTGCAATGATTTTGACAGCAGGACTTCGAACATCACATAAAAGCCAGGCCCCCTCAAAAAAAGTCATCACTTTCGAATCATTGCTGAACGAAATGATCTCGATGGAGGAGATGGCCCGGTACCCCGATCCCTATTATACCTGCCGGCAGGAGAGCAGTCGCGACAGGCGCTCAGTTTCGCCGGATGCCCCCAACTGGTTTGCCAATGGTGACGGCTATGACGGAGGAAATTTCATGCGGATCGACACCATTGACGGACGGATTGAAAAAGTAATGCTCGACGAAAGCGGTCCCGGTGTAATCACCCGGTTCTGGATTACTTCGCTTGACAGGCAGCCGGTGCTGAGGTTCTATTTCGATGGAGCTAAGGAGGCGCAATTTGTAATCCCTGCATACGACATGACGCAGATCGGAGTGGCCGGCACAGGCAAGGGGCTGGTGATTCCGCATACC
>CAILAQ010000178.1 GCA_903832165.1 uncultured Bacteroidota bacterium
GGCAAGCATTGAAAAATAGCATTGTGTTCACTATCGATGGGCAGCAACTCTGCACCAGATTCACGTACCGCAGCCATAAAAATCGAGCCTGCTGCGACCAGTGCCTCTTTGTTTGCAAGCAAAACCCGTTTGCCCGACTGTGCAGCAGCCAGTGCTGCGGGCAAGCCGGCTGATCCAACGATGGCAGCCATCACCGATTGACTCGCTGGGTCACGGGCAACATCGACCAAGGCCTGCGCGCCAACATGAATCTCGGGTCTGCCGGGTGCATCACCCCACGCCGCTTTAAACCGTTCTGCCATCGCCTGGCTTGGCACCGCCACAACGGTGGCCTTCGAGTTGAACGCCTGCTGCGCCAATAAGTCCATCCGACTATGCGCCGTCAACGCATGTATCGCGAAGCGGTCTGGATGCCGAGAGATCACATCCAGCGTATTTTGCAGAGCACTTCGGTTGTTCTCAAGCATCGAATGGTAAAGGGCGCCTTCTACGATGGAACCGATGTTGCTTCCATTCTGGTGAATGACGGTGTTGATGTAACTGTCATTCACCGACCTGAAAATGATATTGCTGGAAATGAGCAGGAAAATTGACATTAAGCCGATAACCAGGACAACGCGGCTATAAATTGAAGATCGGAATTTCAGATATCTTTTCCTGAGCGAGGGACCATCGGTTGGTTTTTTATGTTTAAGATTTCTGAACATGAATAATTTACCCTTTATCTGATCCATGCCTGTAAATTTAAGCATTTGCGGTCAGAAAGTGTTGAATAATTCTATATTTCAATCGGTATTATTCAGGAAATTCTTTTGAAAATTCTTCCAGGTTTCATCGGGCATTTCAGAGAGGGTATTGTCACGCAATTCTCCCCCGTCCTGCAGGATAATCCCACTGTTTCCGATCGGATCCGTGGCAGAAGAATTAACGACAAAATCCTTGAACCTGACCAGCTCGCCCGACATCCATTTTGTGGCATTTTCTGCGAGATAGTATGATTTGGTTTCTCTGATCCAGTCCGAAGGTTTTATCTGGTAGATCCACCCTTTCCTGAAGGGGTCCTCGTTCAATATCTCGGGCTCCTCAGACAGAAGGGAATTGGCACAATCAATTTCACCCGATACCGGTGAAAAGATCCGGAGATGCTTGCCATTATGATCAATCTCAGCCAGCAGATCGCCTTTGCTGATCACATCACCAGGTTTTGCGTGGTTAATTACATTTACTTCTCCGGTTACACGGGTCAGAAGGTTATCAAGGCCAACCTTGGCCATCCCCGACCGTTCAAGGTGTGTCCAGGTGTGATTATTGCTGAAAAACAATCCCTGTGGGACATTTAAAATCCCGGATGACAGGGTCCCGATCAGTTTCTGAACCCTCTTTCTTTTTACCTGCTTATTAAGGATAAGCCAGAAGGGAATCAGTATGGCAAAGAATGTAATGATTGCCAGGTACTCGATTCCTTTTGTTTCGAAGATGTTGGAATAACTAAAGCCGTCCATTTTATTTAATTTTTAAGGTTATTTATCTTGATTTTTAGCCCAAAGCGGTGCATCCCGAAGAACCGGCATCCGCCTGACTACCCACCTGAAAATCCATATTTCAGTAAAGATTACAGTCAGGGTAACTACTACCTCCATCCAGGAAGGAACATAGCGGATGGCTTCTTCCCATTTAAACCCGATTACAGTAACATTCAGCCTGTTCAAAATTACGCCTACCATGGTAAGGATTGCTGCAGTTTTAATCATGTTGATACTCTTGCTCCGGTAGCCGGAGACGAACATCAGCATTGGTACCAACACAAAACCGATCATTTCAAGCAAATACCAGTAACCCATCGGTGTACCGAGCAAATCCCAGCGCTTCTGGTGAATAAAAATCAACACCTGGAGTGCGAAATAGGCAAACATGGCTCCTGCACATATTCTGGATAATCCCCGAACTATACCGTCCTGTTCTTTATGATGTTTTTCGCTTATCTGGTTAAAAAAGACCTTATGACTGATCGATCCTTCGAAAATCACCATGGAAAGACCGGCAAATATGCTGGAAACCAGGAAAAGAATCGGAATAAATTCAGAATACCACAAAGGGTGAATCTTGTCTTTGGCCATCAGGTACAGGGCGCCCAACCCTGACTGATGCAAGGTGGAAAGAGTAATCCCGAATATAACGGCTGCAATGGTCATTCCCGAAAGAATCTTCCGGGCACGTTTGGCACCCAGCCACTCTGCCACAGCCGGTGAAAACTCAATCAGCTGAGCCAGCATGTAGAGCAAAAAGTGCCAGGCAACCAGGAATAATACAGAGCTGGTCCCAAAACTGTTTCCGATGATCGGATTGATCACGTTCCATGGACGGCCCAGATCGAGCAGCAGCGCACCGGCATAAAACACATAGGCAAGAAATCCGTTTAATACCGTTATTCTCACAATAGAGTGATATTTTTGATTGTTAAGGATGTAGACTATAAAAGTGAGCACATAGGCTCCGCCGGCGAATGCCACTCCTGTAACAACATCAAATCCGATCCATAAACCCCAGGGCACTTCCTGAGTAAGGTTGGTAATGGAACCGATGCCTTTCCAGAATCGAATAACAATCAGTACGATTCCGAGCAGAATGACTGGTACTGATATAATATTAAACGGAGTGAATATCTTGCCTTTTGGCTTGAATTCGCTGATCAGGAATTTCCAGATGGTTTTCCCATCATTATCCTTTGCTATGGGGTAGGTGATATTACTCATTTTCATCTCCTTCGTTTTGGTTGTTTTTATTAGTCCTGGTGGTTTCGTGGATGCCCAGCAGCAATACCGGCAACAAAACAAACACGGATGGTACTGCGTATAGGAATCCCTTGGAAAGGGCAGGGTAGGATTCATTCTGCAGATTCGTTTTGAATCCCAGCTCAATGGGAGGAACCTGAGCTACATATACTTCGCCCGTTCCGCCTGCTTCATGTTCCCCGTAAATAATATCTGAATACACATCGGGCTGTTCACCGATTCTTTTCCGGGCTTCGTGAATAAGCTCCCGGCGAGTCCCGAACATGATGGCTTCAGCCGGACAATTTTCTGCACATGCAGGTTTCTTACCTTCCTGTATCCGGTCATAACACATGTCGCATTTCGTAATTTTCGGATTTGCGCTGTGAAATTCGAACTTGGGAACATCGAACGGACAGGATACCATGCAGTAGCGGCAACCCATGCATTTATTGCCTCTCCAGATAACCGGCCCCTCTTTTGTCTTGTACATGGCCTGAGTCAGACAGGCGGCTGCGCAGGCCGGCTCATTGCAATGCATACACTGGTTTTTGACAAAAACATCCCCTTTGGTGGTTTTGAAAAGATTTACCACGGTTCGCCTGTTCTCATCTGTCTTCCGGATCACTCCGGCTTCAGGTGAATCAGTTGGTGCCGGCAGACTATGATTCTCAGCACAGGTGTTTTCGCAGGTCTGGCAACCAACGCATCGGGTGGAATCGTAAAGTATGCCGTAAAACTCTGTGCTGTCTTTTCCTTTTCCGGCTGCAGTTAAACTTTTTCCAAGAGCCAGCGTTGTACCCGCCAACCCCAGAGTCTTCATAAAAACTCTTCTGTCAAGTCCCATGATTTGTATTTTTATATTATTTGGATATATCGATGAAATTGGTCTGAAAATCTTCCCATACTTCCGGCGGCAGATTTTCCAATACACTGTCGGAAATTTCTCCGCCGTCCTGAAGGGTAATAAAAGCGTATTCAGGATCATCGGGTTGAATTGTTTTGGCCAGGAAGTCTTTCAGACGGGTGAATTCAATGTGGATCCATTCATGATATTTTTCGGCCATGAAGAGAAACTGGTTTTCGCGAATCCAGTTGGTTGGCTCAATCCGGTAAATCCATCCTTCATCATAAGGGGAAGAGTTTACCAGTGAAGCTTCAGAGAACAGGTTGCTGTTATCGGCAATGATAATACCTGAAGCCGGTGAACTTATATTGAGGCGCTTACCCTTCTGGACTACCGTGAGGATCGGTTCACCCTTTTTGACA
>CAILAQ010000179.1 GCA_903832165.1 uncultured Bacteroidota bacterium
TACCTGAATAATAGGTAGAATCAGCATGATAAGCTTCAACCCGCCAGTAATAATCCTTATTCGGTTCAAAGGTTCCGTCATAAAATTTATCGGTCTGAAAAACCGAAACCAGATCAAGTGCCTTTCGGCTGTTGCCAACAAATACATTATAATAAACGCCCGAAGCTCCCTGACTGTTCGCCTGCCAGCTGATGCGGGATATTGTGGGCATGTTTGCATGGCGCGCTGGTACGGGATAGCACGGTGCAAAAGAGGTTGGCTTTGTATGAGAAACCAGATTCTGGTTCGACTTGATCTTTGGATAAACATCGACAAATGATTCAGCACTGACGAAACAATCCTGATAAGTTCCGTTTATCCCCTCACTAAGATGCCTGACATAAAAATCGGCCAGTTTAGGAAAATACTTATCAGCGCCATACAGGTCCATGAGCATATTCGGATTCGTTCCAGCCGTGGTAAAGATCGCTAAACCAAGGTCAGTATTATGCCGGAATTCATACAAATCAACAGGCAGAAAATCATAACCGTAAAGCTGCTGAAGATTCCTGGTCCCGGAGAGGGCTGAAAAATCGAAATCGATGCATTTGAAAAAACGGAAGTGCTGCAGGCGCGACAGGTAATCACCTTCGCGCAGTGACCTGATACTTGTGCCATCGATCCTGAGGTTCATCAGCTTCGGTAATTTCTCAATGCCTCGCTGATCCTGAAAAGTTATCTCAAGTTCCCTGATAAGATCAAGTTCTCCAACGAAAGGCTGACGAAGCAGGTCAGAAGCACCGAGTTTGGTATTGATCATCTGGCGCAAAGCCATGCTGGGTATATCCGAAAGTGTAGAATCTTTAACATAACGAAAAGGGACACTCAATTCCGATGAGCCCAGTGTGCCGAAATCAGCAACAATGCGAAGGTCTGAGCTTAATGAGGAAGCTTCAGGAGAAAGGACTACCGAGGTCTGTGTTGTTTCCGCAATCGGAATAATTCCATCTCTTAAAACCACGTATCTCTTTAATGAAGATCCAACCGAATCGATCATATTAATACTCCAGCTCAAACGGGTATTATCACCTTCTTCTGCAGCAGTGATGTTCAATGGAACAGGAAGATCTGATTTCGGATGAACGCTCGTATACACACTCAGCATCGAATGATCAGTATCAACTTTAACAACAGGATAATCCAGCAGGTAGAATCCGTTATATAGTCCGCCCAGCCCCATATTAAAATGAAAAAGATTGTCGGGAAAATAGCCGTCGATTACAAAAGATTGCCCAAGCCATTCAGCGGGTACAGGGTGCCTCAGTGAAAGTTCAAAACGGATCACATCGCCGATATTATAGTTCCAGCTTTCAACCGTGTTCATTTGATCACTGTAATTGAAGTGCAACGGAAGAGTTTGCCTGTATGCTTCCAGCGAGGCACCTTCAGGTTGCAGCCTGCAGGCCACCGACATATAATATATCAGAGAATCAACAGCACTGTTACCGACAGTATTTGACATTCTTGAGAAACTCAGCTTTGCCTTGGAATAGTCCGTACATAGCTCGCCATATCCATTTAAGATATAACATGACTTTTCCAGTCCCGATGATGGCCTGGCGTAATAACGGAATACCTGACCCATGGCAATTGGCACTGATCCGCCTATTTTAAAGCTCTTGGGAAATAGGTTGAAATAGGTACTGTCGACACTCCAGGCGGTAGCCAGCAAAGGAGATACGATGCCGGTTTTCAGCGGCGAACCTGATTTAACTGAACTCAGGGCCTCCCAGTTCTCTGTAATAGCTGGATTTACGGCATCCCTGGCGGCATAATCCACACATTGATTCCGGATATTTCCCAGGATTGTTTTCATGAGTTCAGGAGCGTTGGCAGATTGCCCGGCATAACTTCCTTCCCATGAAAATCCAAGAACAGGCGGACAATTATCGTTTTTCGCAACCAAAACAAATCCTGCCTGCCCGACATTGCAAACGAAGAATGGCTCATTGGCCGGTATACCTGTATTTAAGCTGATGCTGGCAGACTCTATCTGATAGCCGGCCGGAAAATATTGCCTGACAACCTTTGCTGCAACTGTTAACACCTGATCTTTGGATACTTCTCCTGCCAAAAGGGATACCGGGGATAGCATGGCTGATACCAGGCTGATCGTTAAAATGCGGATGAAAAATCTTGAATTCATGGATTTGAAATTTGAGCTTAACAATGGGCGAATATAGGGATTTCCGATTAGCGAATCTCTGCTGAACGAATGGGTTTCTTCAAAAAAAAAATTGCCTGAAGGAGAGGGTCCGACAGGCAACTTTTCAATGGTCAGGATGAACCTGATCATCCTGTCATAATCTTGACAATCCTACGCATTGTTGGATTGATCCGCATCAGGCTGGAATTATCATCGCGAACGAGATATCCTTTTCTTTTCAGTTCCAGTATCTTTTTCAGACCCGGAGCCTGAGATATGCCCAGGTCTTTGACGACATCCCCCGGATAGGTTCTGCCCTTCTTCAGTATGTTCTTCAGGATCAGCTTCTCGATCGGCGGCATAAACAGCCTTCGGATCAGAATCCCCAGAACGTTTAATTTTTTTGAGATCATGGTAATAGAGTTATCGGTTAATTGAGCTAAAGTTCAAAATATACAGGTGGAACTGGTATAATAATCTGTAGGCAATCAGTTCGGTTACTAAATTACAGTTTAAAAAAACATCTTCACCGATTTTAACAATTTTTTGACAAACGCCAAGTCCAATTCAAGGGAGTAGATTTACAACAATAAAAAAGGCCGCAGTAAAATAAATTACAGCAGCCTTTTGTCGGGGTGAGAGGATTCGA
>CAILAQ010000180.1 GCA_903832165.1 uncultured Bacteroidota bacterium
CCAGATAAACCTTATTCCCCGGGTTGAGCCCGCCACCGCTGCCGGTATTGCTCATATTTGGAAAAATAACATGCACGGTATCAATCTGTGAAGAAAGAGTCGGGGGTTGATTGGTGTTAAAAACAAAATATCCGACACTGTTCGTCCATCCGGCCCCTTCAGCGATATAGGTAATGTACACATCGCCCGGAGTTACAAGATCAATAGTATTGAGCACATTGGCAGTAAAATACTCCGGATGGGCAGTAACCTCATTTCGGTATTCCGGAAGAGCGGCATTCAGGTCTTTCAACAGAGTCTGGGAGACAGGATCATTCGTGGCAAGCAGATTATTTGGCACTCCGATAGTGGAGTAGGTACTCATATATACCCATTTGATGGCATTCGTGCTTTTAATCCCGGTTGACGCAGATTCACTTGATTTTAATGAGGGTGATACCACCGGTTTTCCGCCAAAACTGCCGGTTATTCCATTGCCAGTCACAGGAAGTTTCATCTGGCGTATGAGTCCCAGAAAGTTGTTGAATACGGTAACAGTGTCTGTCGATGAAGGCAGTGAAGCTGATGAATTCCATATCCCATCGTTTCCGGTGACACCGCTTACCAGGTAAATGCCACCGGAATCCGGATCGGCTGTGTATAGGGTAAACCGCACGCCTTCAATGGGATCATCAAGATTGTCTTTTGCGGATATGGTTATTGCTTTCGTCTGAGTGGTGGCCCAATTGAAATTCGGATCCACCTTCAACTGGTTAATGTCCGTTGTGACCGGATTATTCGGGTCTTTCCGGCAGCTTGAAAATGCAACTAATACTGCCAGGGTTCCAATGGAAAGTAATTTTAAAGAACGACACATGGCTTATCATATTAGGAAATTATATCTAAGTTCAATAAAAATGTGTTACCGCAGCAGAATTCATTTGAATTTATTAATTTTACACGAGTAAGTTATCGAGTAAGTAAATCAGAATGCGACATATTACCCAGGAGGATATTGCCAGAAAACTCAGTGTTTCAAGGATTACAGTATCCAAAGCACTCCGCAATTATCCTGATATATCGGCAGATATGAAAAGGCGCGTGCTGGAAACCGCTGAGGAAATGGGCTATCTGCCGAATCAGATTGCTCAGCAATTAACCACCCGAACTACAAAAACAATCGGGGTAATTGTTCCCGACCTGGAGAACAGCTTTTTCAGCCATGTGGTAAATAGTATCATCGATGCCGCCACCGGAAGAGGCTACCAGGTTTTACTTGCCGTATCGAGAGAAAATGATGAACTGGAGAAAAGGAATATCCGTAACCTCATTGGCAAAAGAGTCGATGGATTGCTGGTGTGCCTGTCGCAACTGACTTCCGATCCGGCAACATTTGATTTTGTGGGTAAGATGGAAATACCACTGGTATTCTTCGACCGCGCTTTTACCGGATCTGTTTTCAGTAGTGTAGTGTTTGATGATGAAAATGGCGTGCGGCTGGCTATCGAAGAATTGGTTGCAGCAGGTTATTCGAAAATTGCTCATTTTGCCGGATACCAGACCACCAGTATTGGCAGGGAAAGACTGGCGGGATACAGATCCGGATTATTGAACAGTGGAATACCGATAAATGATGATTGGGTAATCGAAGGTGGATTTGAGCTGAATGATGGCTATCTGTCGTTCATGAAACTGGGTGAACAGGATAGTTACCCGGAAATTATTCTGGCAGTCAATGACCGGGTGGCATCAGGTGCATATAAAGCTATCGCTGAGATGGAATTGCGAGTACCTGACGATATCGGTGTGCTTGGATTTGGTTTTAAGGAAACGGTGGAAATGTTCAACCCTTCGCTGACCGTAATTCATCAGGACCCCAGAAAGATGGGGCGCCTCGCGGCAGATCGCCTGATCGATGAAATTCAGGGATTAGCCGTGCCAGGTGAGGAAATCAGAATAGAGGAAATTTTCTATTGGAATAAATCTGTTTTACCAAAAAATATCAAGATATGAAAAGAATAGTCGTTGCAGGTGCCGGAGGGTTTATCGGCGGGCATCTGGTAAAAGCATTGGTTGCACATGGATATCAGGTCAGGGGTGTGGATAAAAAGCCGCTGAACCAATGGTATCAAGTCACCGAAGAAGCTGATAACCTAATCCTCGACCTGATGATTAAAGAAAACTGTTATCAGGCTTTAAACGGCTATCACGAAGTGTTTAACCTGGCTGCCGACATGGGAGGAATGGGATTTATCGAGACCCATAAGGCCGATTGTATGCTCAGTGTGCTGATCAATACCCATTTACTGATGGCCGCCAGAGACAAGGGCATCAACCGGTTCTTTTATGCTTCCTCCGCTTGCGTTTACAATGCCACCAAACAAACCGATACCGATAACCCCGGTCTACGTGAATCGGATGCCTATCCGGCTATGGCAGAGGACGGATACGGCTGGGAAAAGCTCTTCAGCGAGCGTATGTGCCGGCATTTCAGCGAAGATTACGGCATCATAGTCAGAGTGGCCCGCTTTCATAACGTATATGGCCCGTTCGGCACCTACGACGGTGGCCGCGAGAAGGCCCCTGCTGCCCTGTGCCGCAAGGTGATTGATGCGGAACTGGGTGGGGTAAAAGATATTGTAATCTGGGGCGATGGACTCCAGACCCGCAGTTTTATGTACATCGGCGACTGTATTAAGGGAATTCAGGATATTATGTACAGCAATATCGAAGAACCAATTAACCTCGGAAGCAGCGAGATGGTATCGATTAATCAACTGGCTGATATGGCTGAAGATATCGGTGGGGTAAAGCTCGATCGGTTGTATGACCTGTCGGCACCAAAAGGGGTTCGCGGACGCAACAGCGAAAACACCCTCATCAGGCACTACCTGAACTGGGAGCCATCAACTCCGCTGATCGATGGGCTCCGACAAACCTATGCATGGATAAGGGAGCAGATGATCGTGGCCAAAGAATCGAAGAAACCGGTGAGGTTTAACTGATGTTCCCCTATCGAATCTGTATTGCCGGTGGCTGGATAGATCAGCCCTGGGTATCAGAAGTGCATCCTGGATCCGTGGTCGTTGCCCAGATCCGGCCCACCATGGATTTTAACGACCGGAGCGGTATGGCAACCAGTTCCCGTAATGCAGCAATCGAATTATGGGGCAACCAGCTTCCCGAGGGCAATCCTCTGAAAAATGCGCAACTTTTGTTTGAAGTTGAGAACGCCGGGAAAACATATGTGTCCGGAAGCCAGGATCATATCGGACTGCTGAAAGCCGGAGTCAACCGGCTCTGGTATAACGGCGGTTACTGGCCGGAAAAAATTGAATCCTCCGTGGATCCTGATGTCTGCGACTGGCTCTCACGTGTCATTCATCTGGCACCCCTGAAACCCAGGCCTGAAGGCTACAACCCGTTGCTCGATAAATACCTCACCCAGGAAAATGTAAAAGAACTCGGTGAAGCCGGTGACTGCTGCTGGAAAAGTATTATCAGAAAAGATGTTATTGGCCTGGGTAAATCAATGACGGACACCCTCCTCGCCTGGCGAAAAATGCTGCCGTACACCGTTCCCGACTGGGTTTTGCAGGAAATGGAAACCAATTATTTTCCATTCTTTCCCGGTGCGATTACCTCCGGAAGTGGGGGAGGATACGTGATGGTGGCATCAGAAAATGAAGTGCCCGGAGCCATCAAAATCAAAGTC
>CAILAQ010000181.1 GCA_903832165.1 uncultured Bacteroidota bacterium
TGCATATTGCTTTGCCAGTCTGACAGCCGGCTCTCCCAGCATCGATGTAATTAAGTGTATTGCAGGGCGATGATTCCTTATTATTTCTTTAATCAATTCAATATTGGAGAAGCTGTCTTCAACATACAGAATGATTTTTGTTTTTTTTATTCCTTCCCTGTCAGGGGTTGCCGGGTGCAGATGGTTAAAAGCAATTTCCTTTTTCTCAATATCCCTGTAAAGTGCCTTTCTGCTCTCTTGCATTTTTCCAATAGGCACTTCAATCCAAAAGGTGCTTCCAACATCAGGCTTGCTTTCAACACCAAAATCCCCATCCATGGCATCCATGATTTTTTTGACAACGGCAAGCCCAAGACCGCTGCCTTCGGTTTTTGTTTTTTCAGCACCGATCCTTTCAAACGGAACAAAAAGTTTTGGAATATCGTCAGGCGAAATTCCATAACCGGTATCAGAAATCGAAATCCGGATAGCTCCGGGTCCATCCTTGGCATCAGGCATCGTTTCGGTTTTGATTTCAATGGATCCTCCCGGCCGGTTGTATTTGACGGCATTGGAGATTAGATTAATCAATACCTGTTTTATCCGCAAGCGATCAGAAATAGTTATAATCTGCCTGGTCTGCGAGTACTTCATCTGAAACGTTAATTGCCGGGCTATGGCAAGCGGATGGACGGTGTCCAGTACCTCATCTATTATGCCATTTAGCTCAACAGGTTCAGGCAGAAAGGTGAGCTTCCCGGATTCGATATGCGAAATATCAAGAACTTCATCTATTAAACTGAGCAAGTGCTGGCCACTGTTCAGAATATGGCCGATCCCCTTTTTTTGTTTCAAGGTGAGTTCGCCCATATTCATCAATTGGGCAAATCCAAGTATGGCATTCATCGGGGTTCTCAATTCATGGCTCATGCGCGAAAGGAATTCACTCTTGGCCTGGTTGGCTTTCTCGGCTTCGTTTCTTGATTTAATAATTTCCTGTTCGGCGCGCCTGTGTTCCGTAATATCGTGGAAATTCCAGATTCTCCCGTATGATTTTCCGTCAGTCCCTATTACCGGCGCTGAATACCTTTCGAGAATCATACCATTGGTGAGTTCAATCTCATCGCTGTTGGTCTGGGTCGGTTGGTCATAAAGAATAATAGTGTTTTTCAAAAACTTCTCGGGTTCCTTGGTCATGCTTACAACATGCCTGAGTAATGGTGCGGCGGCATTGTTCTCTGCAATGTCTGCCGGAACCCCGAATATTTCTATGTAACGCTTATTAATGGTCAGTATCCGTTCTTTAGTTTCGTCAATCACCAGGATTCCATCAAGTGAGGCATTCTTCTGGGCCTCCAGCAATGCCATTTTTGACCGTAAATCCTCCTCTGCATGTTTTTGAACGGTGATGTCCGTTAAGCTGGTGACCCGGACATTTCTCCCTTTATAAAACATCATTTTGCCGTTCAGCAGGCACGGGAATGTTGTGCCATCTTTCTTTAATGCCGTAGCTTCATAAGGCTGCTCAATGCCTGACAACATTTTCTGCATAACCATGTCCCGGTCTTCGGGCACGATCCACTCTGTTCCATATCTGATAAGAGCCTCCTCTGAGGTATATCCAAATATCATTTCAGCAGTCATGTTCTGCTCAATGCATAGCCCTTTCTCAGAAAAAAAGATCGATTCAAAAGATGCTTCCGATAATCCCCTGTACTTTTCCCGGCTCTCCTCCAGGTCTTCTTCGGCCCGCTTGCGTTCGTCGATATCCTGATGTGTTCCGGACATGAGCTCAGGCTTGCCGTCTTTATTCCATTGATGTACTTTTCCTCTGTCCAGCACCCAGATCCAATCCCCATTTTTGTGTTTCATCCTTGATTCAAAGGAATAGTAGTCCGACTCACCTTTGAAATGTTTCTCCAACAGGACGCCTGATACTTTTAAATCGTCAGGATGCGCATGTTTCATCCATGTTTCTATGTTCATCGGAGAGATCTCATCCAGCGTATAACCGATAATACCTGCCCACCGCTCATTAAAAATAGCTTCTCCGGTTTGAATGTTCCACTCCCAGGTTCCAACGTTGGTGCCTTTAATAATATCGGCAAGCCGCTTCTTTTCAATGGCAACCTGAACCTCCGCCTCAACTCTGTGCTCTATCTCTTTTTCAAGGCTCTTATTAATCTCGATAAGCTGCAAAGACCTCTCTTTCACCATTTGCTCGAGATTTACATTGAGATCCCGGATATCCATTTCGGCCTTTTTTCGCTCGGTTATGTCGGTTATCAAAGTATGGAGAGCCCTGCGGTTATTGAAATTCAACTCGAGAGCTACGATTTCAACAAATATCAGCTCTCCATTTTTCTTCATGTGTTTCCCATGAGTTATTTGAGTGCCGTCACGCATAACT
Source organism: uncultured Bacteroidota bacterium (assembly GCA_903832165.1). GTDB lineage: Bacteria > Bacteroidota > Bacteroidia > Bacteroidales > UBA12481 > UBA12481. The sequence continues at coordinate 2,390 of CAILAQ010000181.1, forward strand.
CGTCTGGCTATTTCCAAATCAGCGAGGAGCTCGGGAATGTTTTCTTTTGGCCGGATATCTGCCAGGGTCATTCCCAGAAACTCTTCTTTGGAATAACCGTAGTGGTTCATGGCTGACTGGTTTACCTCCAGAAAAGCCAATGTTTCAAGGTCGATGATCCACATCGGCTGCAGATTGTTGGCAAACATGAATCGATATCTTTCTTCACTTGCTTTAAGATCTTCCTCTGCCAGCTTTCGGCCGGAAATGTCGCGCATGCTCCCGACAATTTTGGCGGGGTTTCCTTTCTCATCGTAAAAAATTTTCGCTGAAAGGGCAACCGGCACAGAGGAATTATCCTTGTTTCGCAACAATAGTTCGTAATCCGTCACACTTCCCCGCTTTAATAATTCAGCCAGCAAATAATCACGGTCGTTCCGATTTGAATAAATCCCGAGAAATGATTCGCCGATCAGCTCATTTCGGTTGTATTGTCCCTTTGAAAGGATTTCAATGGAGGGACTGATGTTTAGAAGTGTTCCATCGATAGCTGCTTCGTAATACGTATCCTGTATGCTTTCAAAAATATTGCGATACCGGTCTTCACTTTGTTGGAGCTTGTCCCGCTCTTCCTTAAGCTCACTGATGTCAATCGCCTTAATGAGGTACTCTCGTCCTGCTTGAGAGATGATACCCGTTAGCTGAACGTAAATTGGTAATTTATTGCCGCTTTTAAGGATTACCCGACAGGATTCCTTGGCTTTGGAATCTGATATATTATGGACAAATGCCTCGAAGGCAGGTAGTGTATCAACTGAAACAAATGAGCTTAGTGGTTTGGTGATGGTCTCCGATCGATCCGTTCCCAAAAGTTCAGATGCGGCAAGGTTCAAATCAATAATTTCACCTCCGTGCGACAATGTAAAAAATCCTGAAGGCGCAAGATCGTATAACTCGCCCATGAGTTTCTGGACTTCTTCGCGGCGGTCTTTTTCTTCTGTGTCCATTTACAAATGTCGATTTCTGGTTTTGACGCTAATATATGGTTTTTTGATTAGTTTAGTTTCTTAAAGAAAATTGAACCGAACATGAAACGTATCCCGATTTTATTGTTGGCAGTAATTTCGAATATTTCAGTAGCTTTTGCTCAGCCAAACCTCAAGGAAATTATAAAAATTCAATCCCGGATCGCGGGTGAGCTTAATAATCCGGCAGAAGGATTTGCACGTAAAATTTCCGGTGAGGACATCCTCTATACCAGCCCCCGCCAGGATTGCCAGAACGCCATGCTGGTTAGGGCTACCGATGGAACTATGAATATTTCCTGGGAAACACCGGCCTTGAATGCTGCTTCGGGAGCAAAGGAGGTTCAGCTCTTTCTTATTGCAGCCATGAGTCTTCAGGGTTATTCAACCAAAGGAATAGATCCCGGCTTTCAGGTCTTTATCAATGAAAAGCTTTATTTCCATTTCCGGAACAGTATGGGCGAGAACTGGACAGTCAAGGGTCCTGGCGGCAGCAGCATGATGTTTCAAACAGTCATGAAGGATCAGGCCAACGATGGGTTCGGTTATGCCAGGATCATTATGCCAGCAAGTGATCTGGTGCAAAGCAGGCCTCTGAATATAAGAATTGCCGGTGATGCATCAGGGTCGAGACACTGGTTTATGGTTTTTCAGTGCACTGATGCTCTGGAGTGGTTCCGAAATAAAACCAGCATCGAAACCTGGTTTGATATAAATCTTGCAGCCGATGAAACTAAATTGAACGGTCGGCTTCTTGCTCCGGCAAATTGGGCCGGACAGGTCGCTGAAATAGCAGGAGATGGAGGGAAACCTCTCAGGTTGATCCTGGGTAAAAGTGAAGGCCAGTCCACCGCAACTTTCACTTTACCGTCAGCAACCTCGTTGATTTCATTGAAAGGCCCTGATGGTATTTCCATGACAGCTATCGATATTAATAAAACAACGACCAGAAGTAAGATTGAATCCGACAGGCTCATCAGTTTTCAGGTATCCGTTGAAAATGGTGGTTCGCTTGTGCAGGGGCAGATCGCCAAAAGCAGCGTCTCCAATGATCTGAAGAAAATTGCCGGATCTGTGTTTTCCAATGGTACTATTCAGATCATGGCTTCATCCCATCAGGATATTGCATGGATGGACTCGCCTCAGGCTTGTGTTGAAAATCGCGACAATCTCCTGATTACTCCGGCTTTAAAAAAGCTGGAAAACAATCCCGGTTATTACAACGATATGGAGGATATCCTGATGCTGCGGGAGTACCTGAACCGTCACCCGGAAAAGAAGGACCTTATTTATCAGCTTACCAAAGAGGGCAGGCTGACCTGGGGGGCTTCCTACATGCAGCCGTATGAAGAGATGTATTTTGGGGAACCTTTGATCAGGCAGTTCTATCTGGGCAGAAAATGGTTCAAAGATCAGTTCCCCGGTTGCGACGCCAGAATATACTGGAATGTTGATGTCCCGGGCAGATCTTTGCAAATGCCTCAGATTCTTGCAAAAAGCGGGGTACCCTATATGATTATCAGCCGCCAGGATAAAGGGCTCTTCAACTGGCTGGCACCGGACGGATCAAAGGTCCTAGCTTACTCTTCCGACCATTATTATAACAGCTATGTCAACCTGAAAAAAGGATTCTTTGAGTCGGTCCGGCACTTTGCTGACCTTTCCGGTTTCTGGAGCAAGTATTATGACAAAACTTCTGTAAATCCGGTGATGCCGATATTGTCGGATGCCGATATGGCCGTTCCCGATTCCTATTTTGATTACATAAATACCTGGAATTCACTGAGGGATTCAACACTGAAACTTCCTGAATTGGTGCATTCAACTGCTGAGAAGTTTCTTGACGGAGCAAAATCATCCGGAATCGATTTTCCGGCAATACAGGGTGAAAGGCCTGCAGTATGGCTCTATATTCACGGCCCCTCCCACTTCGAAGCCCTCAAAGCAGGCAGAAGCGCAGGACGGTTGCTTCCTGCTGCCGAAAAAATGGCAAGCTTTCGATCGCTTGTGTCAGGAAACTGGGACCAATATCCATCAGGACAACTTGCAAAAGCTTGGGAATCTGCAATATATCCCGACCATGGCTGGGGAGGAAAGAATGGGGATATCACGGATCAAACTTTTCTTGACAAATTCAGGGAAGCTGATCAGATTGCAAGATCTGTGATCGAAGAAACCACTGCTGATATTGCGGGAAATATTGATTTTACTGTAAAAGGGGAACCTTTGGTTGTGTTTAATTCATTGAGCTGGCAAAGGACGGATCCCATGGAAGTTCGTCTCTCTTTTTCTGATAAAGCATATAGAGCCATTAACTTTCTTGATGATCAGGGAAAAGAGGTTAGCTTTCAGGTTACAGGTAAAATTGAAAATTATCCGTCCGGCTTTCTGAAATCGCTTTCGATGGCATTTATTGCAGAGAACATTCCATCGATGGGATATAAGACCTTTTATGTTGTTCCAGCAAGAAAAATGGCTTTATCGGCCTGTTCTGTGGCTTGTACGGCCCCGGTTGAAACCACATTCTATCAGGTGAAATTCGGAAAGGGAGGAATAGAGTCGCTTTTAGATAAA
>CAILAQ010000182.1 GCA_903832165.1 uncultured Bacteroidota bacterium
GCCATGGAGAGCATAAAGGCGGTTTTACCCATTGATGGGCGGGCTGCGATGATCACCAGATCGGAAGGCTGCCAGCCGGAAGTGATACGATCGAGATTGGTAAAACCTGAAGGAACACCGCTAAGGCCGGCCTCCTTGGATGAAAGTTCTTCCATGCGGCGGAGGGCTCTGTCGATGACAATATCGATACGAAGGGTTTCCTTTTTTATATTGCTGAATGCGACTTCGAAGAGTTCGCTTTCGGCAAAGTCCAGCAGTTCATCGACATCCTGTGTCGAGTCGAAGGCTTTCTCCTGAATGTCTGAAGAAACCCTGATCAGCTCTCGCTGGATATATTTCTGGGCTACGATACGGGCATGATACTCAACATGTGCCGCCGAGGCAATTTTCGTGGTAAGCTGGGTAAGGAAATAGGGACCTCCAACAATATCAAGTTTGCCCTGTTTTTTAAGTTCCTCGGTTACTGTCAGCAGGTCGATGGGCTGCAGGTTCATTGATAAGGCCCTGACTGCCTCAAAAATAATCCGGTGGGTATCTTTGTAGAAGCAATCGGGTTTGAGGATATCAATTACAGAGATAATTGCATCCTTTTCGAGCATGATGGCACCCAGAACGGCTTCTTCCATCTCAAGCGCCTGCGGGGGAATCTTCCCGAGGTCATGCATGATTTCCTGGACTCGTCTGTTTGTGTCGTTATCTTTTTTTTTCTGAGCCATTCATTTGGATATTGGGGGAACAAAGATGATCAGAAAAATAATTAAAAAAACAGTTACTTTCGGGATTGTTGAAAAATCTGACACCTAAAGATCATGGTTGTATTTCCAGCTGCCAAAATCAATTTGGGCTTATATGTAACTGGCAGGCGTGAAGATGGTTATCATAATATAGAGACCCTTTTTTACCCTATTGGTTTTTCCGACATTCTTGAAGTGGTTCCGGCTTCGGGGCGTGCTGAAGGGAACATTGACCTGATCCTTTCCGGCATTCCGGTAGAGGGCTCCCCTGACACCAATCTGGTAGTGAGGGCTTATCGGCTGCTTAACGAAAAGGTGGGATTGCCGTCAGTTCAGGCTTACCTTCATAAATGCATTCCAACCGGATCAGGTTTAGGGGGCGGATCGGCAGACGGGGCTTCCATGCTTAAGGTTCTGACCCGATTGTTCGGGTTAGAAATTCCGGCTGCGGAAATTTTCAGTCTGGCGTTGGAATTGGGCAGCGATTGCCCCCTCCTTCTTGATCCCCAACCCGCATTCGCACTTGGTCGCGGTGAGCTTCTTGAGGCCGCATCTATTTCATTGAATGGGTATTACCTTTTGTTGTTTCACCCCGGGACGGGAATCTCCACAGGTGAGGCATACAAGCATGTACAGATTGGCAACCCTGCGGTTTCCGTTAAGCAATCAGAGGAAATACCGATTCCCGGATGGAGAGAGGCTGTTAAAAATGTTTTCGAGCCTTTTGCTTTTGAGCAGCAGCCTCTCATTAAAGAAATCAGGAACCGCCTTTATGAGTGCGGAGCGGTTTATGCGAGTATGACCGGCAGTGGTTCAGCTGTTTATGGCTTGTTCGACCATGAAACTGAAATTCCTGCTGACCTAATGGCCTGGTTTATATGGAAGGAGCGTCTTTAGCTTTTTTATCGCGTTTGGACAACTTTTCCGGCTTTGGAGGCTTTGGCGGTTTTGGTGTTTTTGAGGCAGACTTTTCCAAAAACTTCTTAAACAGGGACTCAGGTTCACCGAGTTCGAGCAGCAGTTGGTTTTTGGTTACAATCTGACCTTCCACAACGTGTATTTTCTTTACTCTGCCGGAAACAGAAGAATAGACTTTATTCTTCATTTTCATGGCTTCCAGAATAAACAGAAGTTTTGTGGGGTTAATATACTGGCCTTCCTTAACGAGAACCTTAAGCAAGGTGCCCGGAATCTGCGCAGTTACTTTGGTAGGATCCTCAGGTTCGTAAGGCTTGTGCTTACGGAATTTATCCGTAAGCCTTGTTTTATAGTCGGTACCCTCAAAGGAGAACACTTCCAGATCTTTTTCTTCGTAATCCATAAGCTGAGCGTTAAATCGGATTAAAGTGGAATACAGCCATGTTTGCGTTGTGGACGTGGAACGTCTTTAGTTTCCAGCACTTCCAGGGCATGCAGCAGGAATTTGCGGGTCTCGCCCGGTTCGATAACGGCATCGACATAACCTTTAGCGGCAGCGACGTATGGATTAGCAAATTTGTCTTTGTATTCCTTGATTTTCTGCTTGCGCATTTTCTCAGGATCGTCAGCGGTAGTAATTTCTTTACGGAAGATAATATTTGCAGCACCCTCCGGTCCCATAACGGCGATTTCAGCGGATGGCCATGCGAATACGATATCGGCATTTAAATGCCGGCTGTTCATGGCTATATATCCTCCGCCGTAGGCTTTTCTGAGGATTACGGTAATCCGGGGAACAGTGGCTTCGCTATATGCATAGAGAACTTTTGCACCATGGCGGATAACACCAGCATGTTCCTGGTCAACTCCGGGTAAATACCCTGGCAGGTCGACGAGGGTGATCAGCGGAATATTAAAAGCATCGCAGAATCGAATAAAGCGGGCTGCCTTATCGGAGGAATCGACATCAAGAACACCGGCAAGA
>CAILAQ010000183.1 GCA_903832165.1 uncultured Bacteroidota bacterium
AAAATCAAATACTTCCCAGAATTCAGCATCTGTAACCATATATCCTTTGGTATACTGCCTCCCATTATGCCTGAATTCCCAATCGTACCCAAAAAACATACTGATCTTATCGGCACTCTTAATTTTTTTGTAATATTCTTCGCATTCTGTCCTTCCTATTTCGGTGAACACTTCATTACCACCTCTTTTCTGTGTTCTCACTTTCATATTCTCAGCCACAAGAATATTCCCAAGATGCTTTTCCGGCCCGGAACCTTTCACCACCTTGGTAACGGTCATGCTGAATATCATCACAAACATGATCGTCATACTGATTCCGAACAGGCTAAGGAAGGTGAACAGCTTATTCTGGCGTGCGACTTTCCAGAAGGTTCTCAGATAATTTTTTAACATAATTTCTCTGTTTTAAATAATTATCCGACCAATCGTCCGTCAAACAACCTGATTATCCGGTGCGTGGTTTTCGCCAGAAGTTCATCGTGCGTTACCATCACGATGGTGGTTCCCGCTTTGTTAAGATCCGTCAGAATATTCATGACCTCCTTACCCACGGTACTGTCGAGATTACCGGTCGGCTCATCGGCCAGGATAATTCCCGGATTGCCGGCAAGTGCGCGGGCGATGGCGGTGCGCTGACATTGCCCGCCCGACAATTGTGATGGATAATGGTGCATCCTGTTGGTGAGGCTCACCTGTTCGAGCGCCTCATACACCCGCTTCTTTCTTTCCCCGGATGGCATTTTCCGATAGATCAATGGAAGCTCCACATTGTCAAATACATTCAGCTCTTTGATCAGATGAAAACTCTGAAAGATGAACCCAACCATCCGGTTCCGGAGTCCGGCCGTCTTTTTATCAGCATAACCGCTTATCAGGTTCCCTTCGAGATGCAGAATTCCTTTATCAGGCTCATCCAGGAGTCCGATGATATTGAGCAGGGTACTTTTACCGCAACCGGAAGGGCCCATCACTGAAACAAACTCACCGGGTTTTACTTCCAGATTAATGTTGTCCAGGGCAAGAGTTTCTATCGATTGGGTCCGATAGGTTTTCGAGATGTTTGAGAGTTTTATCATGATTTAAAAATTATTCGTGGTAAGGGACGGGGTCCCCGCCCCCCGCCTCCGCGAGGGCAGGCTTCCGCGGGGATGACAACTCTTCGAAGCTGCAGTCTGAAGACTGCCAACTGCAGACTGAAGACTGAGTACTGAAGACTGAGAACTGTTCTTCATCGTACTCCCATCTCCTCATAATCATATTTCTCCGCCAAATCAGTAAGTATCACCTGGTCGCCTTTTTCCAGGCCGGAGACCACTTCTACAAAATCAAAGTTGGCTTCACCTAAAATCACTTTGGTCCGGATGGCTTTGCTGCCCCGGACCACGTACATTGTTTTACTTCCACGCTCCTTATAATAGGATCCGTTTGGCAAGCGCAGAACTTCATCTTTAAACGATATCACCACACGGATTTCGAGCTGCTGGTTTGGCCGTAGGTTGGTGAGGTCACCTTCGTCGAGCCCGATCAGGCATTCCATCATTCCTTCATTTACTGAGGGCAGGATATTCTCCAGCTTTCCAGTCAGCATCTTCTCCTTATCCCTAATCAAAACTGTTTGTCCAACCGCGATCTTTCCCACCCATGAGTTGCTTACAGTCCCCTTAATCCTGTATCTGGTATAATCCGCGATACGGGCAATTTCCTGTCCTTCAGAAATCATGGCGCCCGGCTGACTTAACAACGAGCTGAGACTTCCAGGAAAGGGCGCTCGTACATAAGCCAGATCAACCAGGTTACGGGCCTCAATAATGTCATTCTTTTTTATGCGGATTTCAGTTTCCAGTTCCCTCAGTCCCGCCTCACTTGCTTTTAGGCGGTTCGCATAATTGTTGACGGCCTGACTGAGTTCCAAAACAGAAATATCCCACTCTGTCTTCGCTTTTCTGATCACATCCTTGGTACTGCCGCCCCGCTTATTGAGGTATACTTCTGCCTCATAGGCCGATTTAAGGTTTTCTACACGAATTTCCTTAATCTGGCGGCTGATATCGAAATCATCCTCCATCTCCTTAATCTGAATCTTCAGTTTATCCTTCTGGATCCCTTTTAATTCCATTTCATTCTGAAGGCGATTCAGGTCGTTCGAGGCCATTTCATTGTCGAGAACCAGCAGCGTATCGCCAGTGTTTACGCTTGCTCCAGGCGTTTTTGTAATTTTCAGTACCTTACTGCGGAAGGGTGCATTGATCACCTCCTCATAGTTTGGAATAACAATTCCTGAACCCTGAACGGTGATCTGAAGATTTCCCTGATCGACATTAGCCGTTACTACCCCCGACAGGGTAATCACCGGGGTAAAGGCTCCCTTCAAGAACAAAATGATAATCAGGGGGATAATAATGATCAGTGACGCAAATGCCAATTGCCGGATCACCACTTTTCTTTTGTGCGATTTTGATACAGGACGATCCATTAATAGAGATTTATATCATAGTAGCAATCTTTGAGCCACCATTAATTAATAATTGATAATCAAGGCATTAAAATATATCCGGTATTAAAATCTGTATTGTTTTGATACAGTGGAGGACACGCGGGTCCACCACTACACATGTCGTTGCAAACTGCCAACTGTGGACTGCCAACGGCTTTAAAAGTTAAATCATGTTAAATCACCATCTGGAAAACAGCCTGACAGATCATTGATTGGCGGATTGAATTAATTTGGAGGATGAAACCGGGAGGACCCGCGGGTCCTCCCCTACAAATAAAACCGTTATGAAAAATCGCGTAATTATTGTTGCCCTGATCGCTATTGCATGGGCAGGCATCAACGTTAATGCCCAGGAATTATCGCAGGATATTCTGAGCAAAGTAAAGTATCGTGCCATCGGTTCAACCAGGCACAGCGGACGTTTCGTTGACTTTGCGGTCAACGAGAAAAATCCGGCAACGTTTTATGCAGCACTGGCTTCCGGTGGTTTATGGAAGACTGTGAATAACGGGATCACCTTTGTCCCGGTATTCGATGAAGCAGGTGCCATAAGCATCGGCGATATCGCGATGGATCAGAAAAATCCTGAAATAATTTGGGTGGGAACCGGTGAAGCAAACAACAGCCGGACAGCCTATTATGGCGATGGAATTTATAAATCGACCGACGGTGGAAAAACATGGACCAATATGGGTTTAAAAAACTCGCTGCACATCGGCCGGATCATTATCCATCCGAAAAATTCAGATATTATCTGGGTGGCAGCTGAAGGCCCATTGTACGGACCAAAAGGCGACAAGGGAGTATTTAAATCCACCGACGGCGGAAAATCATGGAAACAGGTATTGAAAGTCATGGTCGAGAACCGCGAAATTGGTGTTGTTGACCTGGTGATGGATCCAACCAATCCCGATGTATTTATAGCAGCATCCTATGATAAGGAACGCAAACCCTGGACATTCAACGCCGGCGGACCGGGCAGCGCACTATATAAATCGACAAACGGAGGATCCTCCTGGACAAAACTCGCAGGTGGTCTTCCTGAAGGCATTCTTGGCCGCATCGGGGTTGACATTTCTGCCAGCAATCCGAAAGTGGTATATGCCAATATCGAAAACTGCAATATCGATAGTGTTACGACCGCTCAGAGATGGGAAATGATGAAAAACGGCATCGGTCCAAAGAGGGGACAGAACGAAAAAGGCGACGAGGTTTATCGATCCAACGATGGTGGCAAAACATGGAAAAAAGCCAGTCCCGACGGTCAGAGTATCGGCGGTGGACCAGCCTATTATTATCAGCAGGTGCGTATTGATCCTACTACTCCTGAGCATGTTTACATTATCGGCATCAGCGTTTGGGAAACTATCAACGGTGGGAAAGACTGGAAAACAGCTTTCCGTTTTGGCGGTGACAATCATGCCATGTGGATTGATTCAAAAGACCCGAAGCATTTTTTACTCGGATATGATCACGGTTTGGGTATCACCTATGATTCAGGTCTGAACTGGTTTCACCCCGATTTCCTTCCGGTTGGCCAGTTTGTTGCCATAGGTTATGATTTTGATTATCCATACAATGTATATGGTGGGCTGCAGGATAACGGCTCCATCAAAGGCCCCTCCTCGAAAAAAGGCGGCGGTGCGATAAAGCTCGAAGACTGGAGAACAACCGGTGGTGGCGATGGTATGTTTAACGTGGTGGACTGGGACGACAGCCGGTGGTTGTACAACGAGTCGCAGAACGGTTCCATCAGCCGTCTGGATCAGGTAACCGGTGAATCATCCGGCATACAGTATGAAAAAATGGATCGCTGGGCCTGGAATGCCCCGATTGTGGTATCTCCGCACAACTCAAGAACTATCTATCATGCAGGGAACAAAGTGGTAAAATCCACCAACCGCGGCGAGAGCTGGACGGAAATCAGTCCCGATCTTACCACTAATGATACTCTTAACACCCACAGCACAGGCAGCGTACCTTATTTCACCATTGTTACCATGGAGGAATCCTATCTGGAAGCAGGAGTAATCTGGGTTGGAACGGATGATGGCAAAGTTCAGATGACAAAAGACGGCGGAAAAACATGGAACGATGTTACTGCCAACATTAAAGGCCCCGGATACTGGGTAAGCCGGGTGGAACCCTCGCATTTTTCGAGTGCTACAGCCTATGTGACCATCACAGGATTCCGCCACGACGATTTCCGTCCATTTGTATATAAAACCACTGATTACGGTAAAACCTGGACTTCCATTGCAGCTAACCTTCCGGATGAGCCAATTTGTGTAATCCGCGAACACTTCCGGAATCCGAATCTGCTTTTCGTTGGCACAACAAAACAGGTTTTTGTATCCATTGATGGCGGTAAAGTCTGGTCATCCATGCGTGCCAATATGCCATTTGTTGCCTGTGAAGATCTCAAAATACATCCTCGTGAAAATGACCTGATCGTTGGAACACATGGAAGAAGCATGTGGATTGCTGATATCTCCTGGCTGGAGAATTTTGACAGTAAAACCCTGAGTTCAACATTTACGTTGTTTAAGCCGGAGAACAAAGTCCTTTGGCAGGGAACCAGTGAAAACAACAGCTCATCGAGCAACTATGCCGGTGAAAGTGAACAGTCAGGAGTTCCTGTATCCTTCTATCTGAAAGACTCAGTTAAAGAAGTTGTTATGCAGATATTTGAAGGCGAAAGGTTGCTTTATGAGACAAAAGCAGCAGGTAAAGCAGGGGTAAATCAATTGATGTGGAACTATCAGGAGCGCGTTCGTGAATATACCCAGGAAGAAAAGGATAAAATGAAGCAGCAGGCTGACAGAGCCCGTGCAGGCGGCGCAGGTGGAGCTGGCGGAGGACGCGGTGCCGGTCGCGCAGGTGGTGGCGGTGGCATGGGCGGCGGCCGGTTCGGTCGTGGCCAGGGAGCCGACATGAATTATCTGAATACTCAAACCGGTCCCGGTGAATACACTGTTAAACTCACTGTTAACGGGAAAGAGCAGGAGGCTGGGTTTGTGGTGATGAAGGATAGCTGGAAATAAGAAGGTGACAGGTGACAGGTGACGGGTGACAGGTGACAGGTGACGGGTGACGGGTGACAGGTGACAAGTGATGAGGCTCCAAGGCCAGTTTTGAATTTTGAAATTTCAATATCAAGTTAGCCACGAAGAAGTGTCATCCCGTTGAAAAACGGGATCTCGTTCCTGACCACGGCATTCACTTGAATCTCCCACTTCAAAATTCAAAATTGGATTTGGAGCCTCATCATTCTTTTATCGGCTTTGATAGCGGATTTCGGAGTTATATTGTATTTTAGCTTTTTCATGAAACCACTATGAAAAAGTTGAAAGGCTTCCGTTTGCTTGTAATCATGGTATTTGCAATGGCACTGCCGCCTCTCAATGCCATTAATCAAACCGGTAAACCTCAACACAAACTGATTGCTTACATGATGGGAGCAAGGGCTCCGGAATATCCGGATTCGCTCATCCGGATGCTGACCCATATCAATTATGCCTTTGCGAAAGTAGTGAACGGGGAGATTGCTTTTCAAAGCCGGAATCCGGAACAGGAACAACGAATCAAGCAATCAGTTGCCCGAATTATTGGTCTGAAAAGCAAGAATCCTGATCTGAAAGTGATCTTGTCAGTCGGCGGATGGGGAGCGGAGGGATTTTCAGATGCTGCACTGACCCGGGAATCCCGTGCAAAATTTGCCGCCAGCGGATTAAAGCTGATTCAGGAATACGGTTTTGATGGGATCGATATCGATTGGGAATATCCCGGGCAGCCAGGTGACAACAATGTTTTCAGAAAAGAAGACAAGGAGAATTTTACCCTGATACTCAAAGCTCTGCGCGATGAGTTAAATAAAACGGGGTTACCTTATTTACTGACAATTGCAAGCGGTGCCGATGTGGAGTATTTCCGATGGACCAATCTGGGTGAGGCGCAAAAATATCTGGATTTTGTAAATGTGATGGCGTACGATTTTTACAGCGGTCTGAGCACAATCAGTGGCCATCATGCCAATCTAACCAAAACAACTATTCCGGGAGCTATCGGTATAAGTGCGGAAATTGCTGTTGACAGGCACATTAAAGCAGGAGTGCCGGCTGAAAAGCTGGTAGTTGGCGTCCCGTTTTATGGCCGGTTCTGGCGTGGCGTTCCTGATAAAAACAATGGATTATATCAGCAAGGAACAACCACCGGACAGTATAAAGTGTATACTGAAATATCGAATATCTACCTGAATAAGAATACTTTCACCCGGTACTGGGATAAATCGGCGCGGGCGCCTTATCTTTATTCCAAAGACTCTGCCATGATTATTTCGTATGATGATCCTGAATCGCTGAAACTAAAAGCTGAATATGTAAAAGCAAAACACCTTGGTGGCATCATGTTCTGGGAATATAATTCTGACAAGAGTGGCTTATTACTGAGTGCTCTATATAGTGGACTCGTTAAATGAAGTAGAAAAGATGAGATTCGAATTAAGAATTCTGAATTCCGATGTATGAGATTCAAGTCAGCAATGAAGTACACCCGATACCCGATACCTGAAACCCGATACCCGAAACCTAATACCCGATACCTATGAAACGAACAGTCCTCCAAATGCTTCGCTCCAGTGCCGACAAATACCCAACTACGGCATATACCAATCAAAAGGGCGATAATGGATGGGTGGGACTCACCTATCCTGAAGTTCTTCATGAATCGAGATTTCTGGCTGCCGGGCTGCAACAGCTTGGCATTAAAAAGGGCGACAAGGTTGCCGTTCTTGCCGAAGGCCGGAATCGCTGGATCACAGGAGAGTATGGAATCCTCTTCGCCGGCGGAACAACTGTTCCCCTATCTATCAAACTGATGCCGGATGAAGTGCTTTTCAGGCTAAACCATTCGGAATCCAAAGCGATTATCGTATCGCGTAATACTTTTGAAAAGGTCGCTTCTATCTGGAGCCAGATGGAGTTTACCAAAAAGATTATTTTTCTTGATGATGACATCACTCCGATCGAAAAAGATTGCAAAGAGTTTGGAATCAGCACATCAAAGGATATTGTCCGCTATGTTGATATTTTACATTCCGGGAAGCACCAGTTTGAAGAGCTTGAAGCGCATCTGGATAAAACCGAAACAGAAATTACGGAGGACGATGTTGTTACGATATCATATACTTCCGGCACAACCGGTGATCCAAAAGGGATCATGCTGACGCAGCTGAACTATCATTCCAATTGTACAGATGCCATGGGTTACTTTAATGTAGCTGAAGGTGATCGCCTTTACATCATTTTACCGCTCGACCATTCGTTTGCCCATACGGTTGGAATATATGCTGCCCTCCTCAGGGGTCTGAGCCTGTATTTTGTAGATGCACGGGGAGGTGGCGTTCAGACTCTGAAGAATATTCCGATCAATATGGTGGAAAGCAATCCTCATTTTATTCTCACAGTACCTGCCCTCTCCGGCAATTTTATGACCAAAATAAAGGATGGGGTTGCAGCAAAGGGAGCATTTGTAAATGCCATCTTCAACGCCGGCTTAAATGCAGGAATCAGGATAAACCGCGATGGCTATCATAAAGGAGGATTTCTTGTCAGATTATTGAATTATATTCCTTATAAGATTGCTGACCTTCTGGTTTTCAGCAAAGTCCGCTTGATTTTTGGCAATAGTGTTCGATTCCTTGTGGGTGGGGGCGCACTTTTGGATATCCGGCAGCAGGTGTTCTTTTATGCGATCGGGGTTCCTGTATTTCAAGGTTATGGATTAAGTGAAGCAACACCGATCATTTCAGCAAACACTCCGGAAATTCATAAGCTGGGATCATCAGGCAAGGTTATTCCCAACCTTATCTGCAAAATCCTGCTTCCTGACGGAACCGAAGCCGCCAAAGGCGATCAGGGTGAAATTGTCATTCAGGGCGATAACGTTATGAAAGGTTATTACAAAAATCCGGATTCTACCGCTAAAACAGTCAAGGATGGATGGTTGTATACCGGCGACCTGGGGTATTATGATAAAAACGATTTCCTGATGGTGGTTGGCCGTGGCAAGGCTCTTCTGATTTCCACGGATGGTGAAAAATACTCCCCTGAAGGTATTGAAGAGGCTATCCAGAACTCTTCAGATCTTGTTTTGCAGGCCATGGTTTACAATGATATGAGGAAATATACAAGTGCGATAATCACACTGGATGCGCCAAAGATAACCAGATACGTTGAGAAGCACAAAATTACTGATGCCGAGGTATTGCTGAAAGCTATCAAACAGGATTTCTACAAATTCAAGGAGACTGCTGAATACAGGAACCAGTTTCCGGAAAAATGGATACCCTCCACTTTTCAAATTGTTGATGAGCCATTCACGGAACAGAATCACATGATCAATTCAACGATGAAGATGGTCAGGCGTAAAATCCAGGAAGTTTATCATGATAAGCTTGAGGTAATGTATACTCCTGAGGGCAGCAATTCAGTAAATGAAATCAATCTTCAAACTGTTAAAAAATATCTTCCATTCAACCAATAATGAAGAAAATATTTGCACTGCTTTTTATTCCTTTCGCCCTTCTCACGGCCTGTAAAACCAGTCCAACCGCCGACATCAGGCCTGTGGTAACCGTAACCATTGTACCCCTGGAGTATTTTGCAAAACAACTTGCGGGTGACAAATTTCGTATAAACGTGCTGGTTCCACCGGGAGCCAGCCATCACAATTACGACCCCACACCACGGCAGCTGAGGGACCTTGAAAAATCAAAGATCCTTTTTGTTATTGGTCATCTTGGTTTTGAAAAAGCATGGATCCCGAAAATGAAATCCAACTATCCCGCATTGGGTATTGTTGACCTCTCGGCCGGGATCGACCTGATCACCGAAGAGGGCGGTGAAGGAGGGCATGCCGGAGAAGCACTGCATCCTGGTGAAAGCGGAGAACATAGTCATGATGGTGTTGATCCTCACTACTGGATGTCTGTTATTGAAGCTCAGAAAATGGTGCGCACCATGGCGGCCGGATTGATTAAAGCGGATCCCTCCTGCAGGCAATTGGTGGAGAATAATCTCAGCTTGCTTGAGAACCGGCTCGACAGTCTGCAAAGGACAACCGGCCCAAAATTGACTGAACTCAATCACCGGAGTTTCATGATTTTCCATCCGGCTCTGGCCTACTTTGCCCGTGATTTTAAATTACATCAGCATTCGATGGAACTTGCCGGGAAAGAACCCACCGCTTCACATTTCAGGGAACTGGTGGACCTGGCCAAAGTTGAAAAAATCAATACCATCTTCATTCAAAAAGAATATGACCAGGAGAATGCTCAGGCTTTTGCACGGGAAACAGGTACAAAAATTGTGGTTATCGACCCCATGTCGCCTGATTGGTTTGCAGAGATAAAGCTTCTCATTGACAAGATGGTCGAGATGGACGGAAGGGTTGAATAAAGTAAGAATGTTGAGATTCGAAGACCAATGCTGAATTCCGAAGTTGGAGATTCAAGGGTGCACTGAAGTTTCGCCAACTGCCGACTGAAGACTGCCGACTGAAGACTGAAGACTGAAGACTGAAGACTGGAGACTGGAGACTGCCAACTGAGGACTTCCCAGCTAAAATCGTACCTTTGTCACAGCGAAAAACGAACAAGGTGAACTTAGTTGAATTAAAATCTGTCAGTTTTGGATATCAGGATGAGCCTGTCATAGATGGGGTTGACCTTATTATCCGGGACGGCGATTTTATTGGCATGATCGGTCCGAATGGCGGAGGCAAATCAACCATCATACGGATTATCATGGGATTACTCGAGCCATGGATAGGCGAGGTAATAATCTCGAAAGAAACTAACATAGGCTATCTGCCTCAAACCCATAATTTCGATAACCGATATCCGATTTCCGTACTCGAAGTCGTTTTAAGCGGTCTGCTAAAAGTCCACGGGATCACTACTCGTGTCAATAAAAAGGATAAGCAAAAAGCGCTCGAGGTTCTGGACAAAGTCGGGATGGCCGATCTGGCCCGGCGCAGTATTGGCGATCTGTCAGGTGGACAGATGCAACGTGTTTTTATAGGAAGAGCTTTGATATCAAACCCACACCTGCTTATACTCGATGAGCCGGTGACTTATGTCGACAACCGTTTTGAGCAGGAGTTATACAACCTGCTTGAAAAAATAAGCCAGGAAACTTCCATTCTTCTGGTGAGCCACGATATCGGACAGATTGTTTCCTGTGTCAGGACCATTGCATGTGTTAACCGGCATCTTCATTATCATCCAAGTAACCAGATTACAGAAGAGATTTTAGAATCTTACAATTGCCCCATCGACCTGATCACCCATGGTCATGTTCCCCACCGTGTTTTACATACCCACCTTCCATGATGCTTGATTTTTTCAGTTATGATTTTATAAGGTTTGCCCTGGCAGCTTCTTTGCTTGGGAGCATAACTGCAGGAATCATAGGAACCTATGTAGTTACCAGAAGAATGGTTTTCATTACCGGCGGCATCACTCATGCCTCTTTTGGCGGTCTCGGTCTGGGTTTCTTTTTAGGGATAAATCCTTTACTGGGAGCAGCAGTTTTTGGCCTGATTTCCGGAGTTGGTGTGGAATACCTGTCGAGATTTCATAAAATTCGTGAAGATTCGGTCATTGCCATGGTATGGTCCTTTGGTATGGCTCTGGGGATTATTTTCATTTCCCTTTCCCCCGGATATGCCCCAAACCTTATGAGCTACCTGTTTGGCAATATCCTGAGCGTATCATCTCAGGACCTCTGGATTATGGCAATCCTGCTGATGCTGGTACTTGCTTTGTTTATCCCATTCTTCCGATTGATACAATACGCAACTTTCGATGAGGATTTCGCGCGTACGAGCCGGGTTCCCGTCAGTCTGTTCAAATACTTGCTTGCTGCGCTGGTAGCGCTTACAGCAGTGGTTTACATCAGGGTGGCAGGAATAATCCTTGTTCTTTCTCTCCTGACAATACCGCAGAACACAGCCCTTCTCTTTTCCAATAATCTGAAAAAAATAATGTGGTTATCTGTCGGAATCGGATTCCTGGGATCACTTCTGGGCCTGACTATCTCGTATGCCTGGGATATTCCGTCAGGAGCCTCCATTATTTTTTCGCTGGTGATCCTGTATCTGGCCGGATCAGCGGGTAAAACCATATTTAAAGCCAGAAAAAAATCAAAATTACAAATTGAACTGCCAGCCAAATTAAACCTTAAAGAAAAAAACAAGTCTTAAAAAATGTGAAAATGATGCCCAAAGGAGGGTAGTCAGACTTGTATATGAGTTTATGAATCGTACTTTTACGCGGCCTTTTATCCCCCAGGCCAAAGAGGTTGGTTTTTTTACCATTTAGGTATTCAACATGTATATAAAGAAGAAAATAACGCCGTTACGTTTGTTTTTAGTCACCTTGGCAATAGGATTTTTAGCATCCTGTGAAACCGTAATTGACATCAATTCGACGAATCAGGATGTTCCTATAGTTTACTGCGTATTGAATTCCGCGGATTCTATCCAGTATGTCAGGATTCAAAAAACCTATCTGACCGATCAGGCTGCATTAAATAATCCACCGGATCAGGACAGTATGCTTTTTTCCGGACAGATTGTTGTAACCATGGAAAGATGGTCGGCAGGAAAAGTCATTGAGACTTATAACTTTACTGCTACAAACGAAATTCCGAAGGATTCCGGATTTTTCCCATACCAGAAGAACATTCTGTATAAAGCTAAAATCAAGGTTGTTGCCAACCAGATTTACAGACTCTATATTTATCTGGGCAGCAAAGAAAAAGTCCTGTATGCTGAGACCTCCTCACTGGGAAGGCTAAATGTTATCGATCCTATACCATTACAGCAGAGAAAGATAAGCCTTTACGATGGCAACAATTACACTTGCCGTTGGGACCAGGTGGTCAACGCAGGGGTTTACCAGGTTGCTGTCCGGCTCAAATACAAGGAAACAATTGATGGTGTCACCAAAATCAAGTATCTCGATTGGCCCCAGCAATTTGCCAGTCCGGGTTCAGATGTGGATTATTTAAGCATTGATATCAGCGGAGTGCGCTTTATGCACATTTTGCAGGACAATCTTAAATCCGGAAATGGGCTGGTCAGGGAGGTGATTGGAGTCGATTTTCAAATCGTCAGCGGTAGCCTTGAAATGAAATACTATATTGAATCAACCTCGCCTTCTGAAGGCGCCTTAATGGAAAAGCCGGTTTACGGCAATATCAATAATGGTATCGGACTTTTTTGTTCCATTGCCAGGATTGATGTAAAAGACTTATTGCTGTCATCGGTAACTATCGACAGTATGGCCTATGGCCAGTTTACCAAGAATCTGGGATTTCTTGATCATACTTTAGACAGGGACAGCACCAATAATTTATAATGAAACTCACGGTCATGAAAAAAATATCAGTAATCTGGATTCTTGCAGGATTGGCTTTCTTGGTTTCCTGCACTGATACCCCGGTAACGCCTGGTGGGGGTGGCGGTACACCTTTGGCGAAAATTGTAGGCACGCTGGAAATCGAGTTTCGCGTTCCCGGTTCTTTTCTGGGACCCAGCCGTGTTCTCAGGGCAGACATCAGCATTGCAAAAGATGCTGAATCACTCTATAAGGGCCATTTTCTGGAAACCGCTAATGTATACAACAGCAAATTGATGTACCAGTTTGACCTGGCACCGGGAGTTTATTATTACCAGGCCGGTATTATTTGTGTTGCCGAAGGTGATTCCTGTTCAGCCGCCAGTTTTCCCGGTGGTAAATTCGGTATGAAATGGGCCATAGGTACAGTGGAAGTTAAACAAGATGCCACCGTTCACGTAATTCCACAATTTACCAACTAGGCCATGAAGTTAGCACTCAACCGATATTTTCTCATTTTATTCATGGTTATTGTTTCGCTCACTCAGTGTAAAGATGATGAGACGATCAAGATACCACCTGTAGCTTCTTTCAAGCTGATACCTGCCAGCGGCCTGACCACAACGGTTTTCTCTTTTGATGTTTCTGCTTCAAAAGCTATGAATACAGGCGACACCATCCTCTTTATCCGATGGGACTGGGACAATGATAATATTTGGGATACAGGTTTTTCAAGGTCGAAGATCTTCTCCCATCGATATTATAAACCCGGCGACTATTCTCCGCGAATGGAAATTCGCAACGAGTCGGGTCAGAGCGATACTTCCCTGTTAAATGTTCAGGTTGGCCGTGGTTTCAGCCCTCCACAACCGAGCTTTACTTTAGTTCCAGGTAGTGGCAACCTCCGTACTGAATTTGTTTTCGACGCAAAAAAAACACGCGATGATGAGGATAGTCTGAATACTTTGAAATTCAGATGGGATTGGGAAGGCGATGGAATCTTTGATACAGAATATACCGAACAGACTTTAATTACTCACTTCTACAGTGCCTCCAGCGTTTACAATCCGGTTCTTGAAGTGGCTGATCCAAAAGGATTAACCGCGACAATGAGAAAAACGGTAAATGTCTCGACCAGCAATCTCAGATTGGTTCCACAGTTTACCTGGTCACCGGAAAAACCGACCACTTCGGATACTGTTCGGTTAGATGCCTCTAAAAGTTATGACCCTGACAATGCAGGCAACACATTCACCTATCGATGGAATTTTATGGTGAACGCCAAAGACGCCGATTTTGATACTGAATACCTTACAGATCCTGTTTTCGAACATCAGTTCTTAACTGAAGGTGATAATAATGTCATACTCGAAATAAGGGATCAATGGGGCTTAATCAATCAGGTAAAGGTTAAAATCTATATAGGCCACTCCAATTTAAAGCCAACCGCATCATTCTTTGTCGGCTATGAATATGGCAACCTCAACACGAGTTTCTACGTCGATGCAGATGCTTCCACCGACCGGGAGGATATTGCCGGCCAGCTTAAGGTAAGATGGGATTTTAACAGCGATGGAACCTGGGACACTGAATTCGTCAAGGAAAGGACTACAACGCATAAATACGGCGTTGCAGGCACCTACCATGTCAGGATGCAGGTCATTGATTCAGGTGGGTTGACGGATACTACCGGTCAAAATGTATTTGTAAGCAATGGCACCAATGAAACCGGCCTGATACTTGACAAAGCGAAGAACATTTCATATGGTTCCGTCAAAATCGGCAGCCAATGGTGGATGGCAGAAAACCTTAACGAGGCAGGAAAGGTATGCTACAGCAACCTGGTCAATAACTGCAATTTGTACGGGGGCCTGTATACCTGGTCCATTGTCATGAACGGTGTCATTACAGAAAGAGCTAAAGGATTATGTCCTACCGGCTGGCACATACCAAGCATGACAGAATTTCAGCAGCTGATGGATTTCTATGGTACTGATATTGCCAAGAAACACCTTCTGGTTGGTGGCGACAGCGATTTCAGGATGTTCCTGTCCGGACAACGATCAACTGCCGGACGTTCTGAAATGATGAACCTGGTAACCAACTTCTGGACATCAACCAAATCATCGGGTGAGAATGCCTGGGCGATTTCCTTCCAGAAAGATCAGGACAACTACTTCAAACTCAACCTGGGCCAGACATACGGATTCAGCGTGAGATGTATTAAAGACT
>CAILAQ010000184.1 GCA_903832165.1 uncultured Bacteroidota bacterium
AGATCGGGACACATTACTCAAAGAACGATTTCGATTTGCTCCGCTATAAAGAAATATCTGATTTATGTTTTTCAGTTCTGGGGCAGATGACAGACATCCCGGAAGAAGATCTGAAGATCAAAATTATTGAGACTGATGGGTACAAGACTC
Source organism: uncultured Bacteroidota bacterium (assembly GCA_903832165.1). Taxonomy (GTDB): domain Bacteria; phylum Bacteroidota; class Bacteroidia; order Bacteroidales; family UBA12481; genus UBA12481. Next base: position 151 of record CAILAQ010000184.1, read on the forward strand.
CCAAGGTGGATGTACGGGCAGTTGTTTTCAACGACAGGAATGAGATTCTCATGGTAAGGGAAAAAATCGATGATTGCTGGTCTATGCCTGGTGGATGGGCCGATATTGGCTATACTCCATCTGAAGTTGCTATTAAAGAATCACGTGAAGAGGCAGGTGCTGAAGTTAAGCCTGTCAGGCTGTTAGGAATCCTTGACAAACGCTGCCACGATCATCCGCCAGATATCTATTATATTTATAAGATATTTATTGAATGTGATTTTATAAAGTGGGTAGGCTCTGATCAGATGGAAACTTCCGATTACGGTTTTTTCAGCTTAGAAGATTTGCCATTGCTATCCACACCAAGAAATACTATGGCGCAAATGAAGGCGCTTTTTGATTATCACAGTGGTGCGCTTACAGAGCCGATGTTTGACTGAAAGCCACTGTTTTCCCTACAACCCGAACCGATAAGAAAATTTAATCAGCAAGATATCGCGAGGTTTGATATCCGTCAGATTTTTAAAATCACGGTTGAAGGAAAAGTCGCCATAAGGATCGTAGCCGCTTCTGCCTTGCGACCAAACGAGAAATACCACCGAACCCGGGCGATATTCCCACCGCATGACCAGGTTTGATTTAAACTCCTTCACATTAAAATCAGCATTTCCAATCGTGTAGTCTACCATGGCATCGGTATTTTCATTCACTTCATAAATTCCATCAATGGTATTGTATTTTATCTGATCGGGTGAATATAAATGATACCGGTCACTATAGTTAGCGGCCATAGGATCGGTAGCATATTTTAAGTCAGAGAACAAGCCTGAAGCCATGAAAGGCTGTCCCCAGTATTGTATGGTGAGTGTTGGTGTTAAAGTAAGGTTAATACGTAATGAAACTCCCAGCACCTTTTGATTGATAGCACCGAAAACATATCGATTTTCAGCGCCACAGGAAGTTTGGGTGATATATTGCATTTCGGAATAGCTGGAGATAAAATTTGGTGAAACGCTCACTGACAAAGCATTAATAGGCTTATAGGTAACAGAAAGCTCTGTACCCATCATGTTACCATAGCCCTCACTGTATTTATTGCCATAGGCCTGCAGGGAAAGTCTGAGTTTTTTCCTTTCATCTGTACCAAGCGAAATAAAGGGCCGCAGAGCGCCGGGCACCCTGAAAGCAGATCCGCCACGTAAAAGTGCAACATCGATGCTTTGAGAATCCCAGTTTAGGCCTGCGCCAAAATTCCATAGATTATTAAAAGTTGCATTGGCATTAATATTACCGCCATAGCCCTGATATTGGAGACCAAAATCGAAACCTGCCCAATGGTTGGTATTGAGGCTCATGGACCGGATAATCCAGAATGGTTTCGTAAACCGGTAGCCGGCCCAGAAAATTGGCAAAATATTATCAGCAGACCGCATGTATCCTACGTCATTAAGCTCAACACCCGGGGTTTTCCAGGACAGGAACCAGCCCCACTGGAGAGGAGCATTTCCAAGCTTGCCGAAAAACAGGGTTCCCCCATTACCAAATAAAGAAGTTCTGCTGGTATCAAGATCGGCATGATTATTATCCGGGCGCTGATAGTAACGGGCTGATGAAGTTTGACTTAAAGAAATAGCATTCGCCGATCCATTCACCTGGCTGATATAGGTTTTGGCCATCAGCATATAGCTTTTATCCTTAAAATACTGAGTAAAATCCAGCCCGGCCGAATAGGCTCCGGAATGCAGTTCATCTATGGTATATTCATCCAATTTCCGGTTTGTAGAAGTTACCATACCGGATATTACGGTATTTCCTTCATTCATATCCTTTCGGACAGTACCTATCAGGTAATTTGTGAGTGGTTCGACGGTTTCGGTACGTTTGACGCCATTCAGATCGATTTCCGCTTTTTCCTCAGCAGTAACGCTTTCCAGCAAGCCAACCGACCAGCCGTTTTCAGTACGGCCCGTAATCTTGGCGGCACCCAGAATTTTGCTGAATTCGGGCACTTTGGCATACTCTCCGTCCATAAGCGAAGGATATCGCTGTGGTCGCCGCCCTACCCTTCGTGTATAAAACAGATTCTCATTTGCCAGATCCCCGTCACCAAGCATCAAAGGCATGGTCAGAATATTCCGGCCCTCGACAAAGAAAGGGCGTTTCTCGGCAAAGAAGGTTTCAAATGCAGTCAGATTCACCTGAGAAGGGTCAGCTTCAACCTGCCCGAAATCAGGATTAACAGACAAGTCAACGGTCAGGTTATTAGTAACACCAATTTTGGCATCCAGTCCTCCGGAATATTTAAAATCTTTGCCGGTGGCGTAGGGATTTCCCTCCACTTTTTCAAATTTTTCGCCAGAGGCCACAGCATAAGGCGTGATATCAACCTGAC
>CAILAQ010000185.1 GCA_903832165.1 uncultured Bacteroidota bacterium
CTATCGGCAAAATGGATGACCTTGGCAGGATAGCGCTTAATCCCTGGGTTCCTGAACAAGTTGAATATATGCCGGAAGCATCCAGCGTGAACCTGCTGAATAAACTCGGACAGATTGCCACCCGATATGGAATGGGATCCAGTGAATTAAATCCCCGGTTTATTATCAGCGCCAATGTGGTCGTGCAATCAAAGGATATTACTTCGACTGCTCCTCCCATGCATGCGCTCACCCTGACCTTTACACTGTATATCGGCGACGGGATCGAGGGTAAACTTTTTGCCAGCACAGCAGTTTCCGGCAAAGGGGTTGGGGCAAATGAAACAAAAGCATATACTGCCGCCTTGAAAAGCCTCGATCCCGGTAATAAGGAAATACAGAGATTCATGGAAGAGGGCAAGCGCAAAATCATTGCTTACTATAATTCCAGATGTGATTTTATCATTAAGGAAGCCCAGATGCTGGAGAGCCAGCACCAGTTCGATCAGGCCATCTACACACTGATGTGTATTCCTGATGTTTGTCTCGACTGCTACAACAAGGCCATGGATGCAGTTGCGCCTTTGTATAAGAATAAGATCGACTGGGAATGCAAGGCCAAAGTAAATGCGGCAAGAAATGTCTGGAGCGCCGGCCTCAACCGTCGTGCTGCTGATGATGCCGCTGTGATTCTTGCATCCATTGATCCGGAGGCCGGCTGCTTTAGTGAGGCCGTTAAGTTAACCGGTGAAATTGGCAAGCGCATTAAGGAAATCGACGGTCGCGAATGGGATTTTATTTTAAAGACCCAAATCGATCTGGAAAGAGAGAGAATAAAGGCATGGAGGGATGTTGGCGTGGCGTGGGGAACAAATCAGCCTAAGAATATCGTTTACAAGAGCCTTTGGTAGGCTATTGAACAGAATCTACAGTAGATATCCAACCAGTATCTGATTGGTTAAAAACCGGCTTCCTGCTGTTGAGCCAGCGGGTGTTTCAAACTGGTAGCGGATTAATACGTTCATGGCCTTCAAACCCAGAAAGAATCCGTAGGATTCTTTATACCGGTAAAGAAATCCGGCCTCTATATTATCATTGTAGGAAACCAGAATATTCGCCTGAATTCCTATGCCGGCCGGCTGGCTGTATTTCAGGATAACGGATGGTTTGATGGTAAAATTCTTGCCAATCATCGGGGTGATGCCACCATAGGCATAAAATGTTCTGGCCAGGAAGTAATTCTGGGAAGCATCCCCGGCAGGATCGAGCTGGATACTTCCGAATCTGACTTTTGAATTAAACAGTTCGACTCCGGAGAGCCCTGCAAACCACTTACCTGAAGAGTAGTGAACTCCTGCTGCTGCATCAAAAAAATGGGTGACTTCCCGGGCTGCAGGATCCAGAAGGTTATCCAGTATATTTCCATCGGGTCTGATGAAGTTGCCGGTATTGATGGCAAATTGCTGATAAAGAGGAGCCAGGCCAAACGATACTCTTCCCTTCTTGAGATAAACATGATAGGCATAATCAAGATGCAGGCCCATCTGGGTGACCGATCCGTATTTGAAATTAAACAATCCGCCGCCGATGCCGATTTTTCCGTATGAATTTTCCCCACGGTTTAAGAATCCGCGGTAATTGAATCGTTTTCCTTTCTCAATCAGGCTTTTATGATAGGAAATTGTTTGATATACCGGGGCCGATTTAATACCCATCCATTGCTGTCTTATGGATACCGTTAGCGGAGCTTGCCGGGAGGTACCTGTGATTGCGGGATTAGTCAGGAAACTGTTGGTCAGGAATTGATCGGAGAAAGGAGGTGCCTGCGCCAGGCAAAATTGCACTGGCAGGCATAACAGGATTCCCACGGTCAATATCTTCAGTTTTAATATCATTATCAGTTTCTTATCTAATTACGGTAAGACTTCCGGTATAGACCGGCTCTCCATCCTTTGCATCAATAATATAGAAATAGGTTCCGGCGGGAACGGGGCTTCCGCTATTTCGGCCGCTATTGGCGACTCCGCTCCAGAACTGATCATAACCCTGTGAGAAAAAGACCAGTTGCCTGTTCAGGTCATAAACGGACACCAAACAGTCAGGATTATTCACCAGCATCGGTATTTTCCATAAATCATTAACCCCGTCACCATTTGGGGTAATGACATTCGGAACAAGATTCATCATATCAACCGGAATTTCCAGGGTCCGGCTGCAGTTATTCATATCAGTGACAGTGAGCTGGTATTTTCCTTCAGCCAGATCCGAAATCGTTTTCCCAACCTCCCTGCCATCAAGCGACAGATGATAATCCGGCTTGCCTCCCGAGATTTCCCTGATAATGATCTGGCCATTGGAGCAGCCATCGCAATTGGGCGATTTAACGCTGAACCTGACATGTATTGAGTCAGGCTGATTCACGGACACGATCTTATCCAAAATTTTGGTGCACAGGTTGGTATTCCGGACCTGAAAGCGATAATCACTCGCGGGCAACAGGTTTGTAAACTGAGGGGATGATTGCCAGGTATTTCCCAAATCCATTGAGTATTCGTAATTTCCGGAAGGATTTACTACAATCTCAATCTGTCCGTCAGGCAAAATATCCGGCATCAGGAAACAGGAATTGTCTTTCACCGTTCCGAGTGTGAC
>CAILAQ010000186.1 GCA_903832165.1 uncultured Bacteroidota bacterium
ACAGAGTTGTCATCCCCGCGAAGGCGGGGACCCCGTCCCAAACCACGAAATCATCAACCCAACATCCCATGAAATACTTAATCTCCCTTTTGCTCGCTGCTTCGCTGGTGTTGCCGTCGTGCCGCGAATCCCGCCCGAAAAGTAATTACGTGGCTATCAAGAAAGGCGAATCCTCAGAATCGATCATCGAAAAGGCTTCCCGGGTAGCGCCGTCGGACCGGCAGGTGGCCTGGCAGGAGCTGGAGTTCACGATGTTCGCCCATTTTGGGATGAATACCTTTACCAACCGGGAGTGGGGCGAGGGCACCGAAGATGAAACCCTGTTTAATCCAACCGCTTTTAATGCCACCCAATGGGTGCAGGTGGCTCAGGATGCCGGAATGAAAATGATCATCATCACCGCCAAGCATCACGATGGATTTTGCCTTTGGCCATCTGAATATACCAGTCACAGCGTTAAATCCTCCCCCTGGATGGGCGGTAAGGGCGATGTGGTTGGAGCTCTGGCAAAAGCTTGCCATGATGCAGGCATGAAATTCGGCGTTTACCTGTCGCCATGGGACCGTCACGAGAAAACTTATGGTACTGAACAGTATAACGACCATTTTGTCAATCAATTAACAGAATTGCTGACCAAATATGGCAGGGTGGATGAAGTGTGGTTCGATGGTGCCTGTGGCGAGGGCCCGAATGGCAAGCGCCAGGTGTATGACTGGTTGCGATTCTATTCAACGATTCGTAAACTGCAACCTGCAGCAACCATAGCGGTCATGGGCCCGGATGTTCGCTGGGTGGGTACGGAATCCGGTTACGGAAGGCCAACAGAATGGTCTGTTGTTCCTTATACATCGAGCAGCACAGAAGCTATTGCAGCCGGATCGCAGAAGGCACCAACTGACGGGGTGTTCATTCCTGCCGGCGACATGATGCAGCAGGATCTCGGCAGCCGCAGTAAGATTATTCAGGCACCTGCCCTGATCTGGTATCCTTCTGAGGTGGACGTGTCCATACGCCCGGGTTGGTTTTATCATTCTGCAGAAGATCTTAGTGTGAAAACTCCGGAAAAATTGCTGGATATCTGGTTCGCTTCTGCGGGCCAGAACTCCCTGTTATTACTTAATGTTCCACCTGATAAACGCGGTTTGATCCATGAAAATGATGCCCGGATACTGAAGGAATTTAAGGCGCTGCGTGATCAGATCTTCAATGAAAATCTTGCTGAAGGGGCAAAGGTGGAAGCTTCATCCTCCGCTTCCGGCACAAGCCCGGCCAATGTTCTCGTTCGAGGTTTAGATAAATTCTGGATGCCGAAAAAGGGTTCGGAGGTGTCATTCCTGACCTTCGATTTAACCGGCGAAAAGACTTTTGACTGCCTCGAGATAAGCGAGAATATCAGGTACGGACAGCGTATCGAACAATTTTCGGTAGAAGTTTGGAAAGGGGAACGTTGGAGGGAGGTTACGCGGGCCACCACGGTCGGATACTCACGCCTGCTGAGGTTCGAGCCGGTTACCGCATCAAAGGTCAGGATCCGGATTATCCAATCCCGCTCAACACCCGCATTGGCATACGTGGCTTTGCACAAAAGATTGCCGGCCCTGACTCTTAAGCCCGAATCCGGTGCCTTCCTCGATTCTATCAGTGTGCAACTATCGAGCGATGCTGAATCAGACAATATTTATTACTCCATCGATGGTTCCACCCCCGATCAGCATTCCCAGAAATATACGCACCCATTGACTTTGCACCAATCGACTTACATTCAGGCTGTTTCTATTGGTGCACGCGGAGCACGAAGTTTCCTCCGGACAGGAAACTATACCCATGCCACCTTTTCAATAAAATTCAATAATCCGCCAAGTCCTAAGTATAAGCCCAAAAATCAGATTGTTATGTTGGACGGACGCACCAGTGATCCTGATTTTGCCAATGGAGAATGGCTTGGCTGGGAGGGAACGGATATGATCGCCGAGATCGATCTTGGGAAAATGCAGAATTTTAAAGGCCTGTCCGCCGATTTTCTGAACGCCCCGGGAAGCTGGATCTTATTACCCCTTGAAGTGGTATTTGAATACTCATCCAACGGCAAAAATTATGAATTAGCTGGTAGGGCTGTTAATGATAAAGCCTGGGATAAATTCACGGATATTCGAAAAGTTTTTGGGGTATCTAAAGAATTTCAGGCAAGATATCTCAGGGTAAGGGCCGTCAGTCCGAAAACCTGTCCAACCGGTCATGCCGGTGCTGGCAATCCCTGCTGGATGTTTGCCGACGAGATTTTTTTGCGGTAGAGACGGATAATTATCGGTCTCTACCTCGGTGCACACTTGAATCTCCAACCTCGGAACTCGGAATTCTTCATTGGAATCTCATCATTCTTACTTAAATTGTTGGGGAG
>CAILAQ010000187.1 GCA_903832165.1 uncultured Bacteroidota bacterium
ACTGCTATCAAGCAGGTTCCGAACGTTAAACTCTCCTCGGATAAATATTTTCCTTATCCGCAAAAGCAGGTCGACCTGAATCCGAACCTCAGCAATGCTGACAGACGATAAGCTCAATCTGAATTAGTTTTTCGGTTATTTGAGAATGAGTCAAAGGTTATACCTTTGACTCATTCCTTTTTATAAATTCTATCCTTTGCCATTATGCTACGGTTAAAAAGAAGAAATTCAGTGCTTTCCTTGCTGGCAGTTTCCCTGGCTGCAATGCTTTATGGATGTTCCAACGGATGTGCCGATAAGATCGCTGATATTCATGTCAGCTCTCCGGGCGGTAATGCCATGAAGGTTGAGGTCGGCGTCAGCACCACAGCAGACCTGGCCGTCAGCGTGCAATACTGGCCCAAAGGCAATCAAAAGCAGCTCAGCTCCACTTTAATATCGCCCGCCGGCAAAAAGCACCGGGTGGTTTTAACCAACCTGAAGCCGTTGCAGGAATATGGTTACAGGATTGTCACCAGCAATGAAAACTGCTCCTCTGCGAGCAGGGATTATACATTTACCACCCAGGATTATCCCATGTGGCTGAAGGATATTTTCAAGGTTATTTGTCCGGATACCACCGTTCTTCCAAAAAATTTCATGCAGGGTTACAGCATGATTTTCAGGAGAGAAACCCCGGGGATATTGTTCTTTATGAATGCCAGGGGTAGTATCGTGTGGTATCATCAGGTGAATGGCACCGGTTTTAAAGATGCCCATTTTACCAAAGACAATACCATCATCGCCCTGCTCGGAACAGAGGATTATCAAACCAGCTACGGGAATGAAATCCTCGAACTGACTCTCACCGGTGATACTGTTTTTCATCTGAAAAAAGGCCAGGCCGACTTCAAACAGACCATTCACCATGAAGTTCTGCTGAATGATCTGAACCAGGTGGTTACCATCTGCTGCGAAGAAAGGATTTTAGATCTTCGCGCCAGAGGCGGCAAAGTGGCTGATACCGTTAAAAGCGACGGAATTCTGGTGATGGATAAATCAGGAAAGCAAATCTGGAAATGGACCGTTTTCGATACCCTGAATCCGGTTGATGACAAGAATATCGTAAAAGACAAAAGCGACTGGATGCATGCCAATTGCCTGAACTTTGATACCGACGGCAACTACCTGCTTTCATTTTATAATAACGGACAGATCTGGAAGATAGACGTTAAAACCGGGAAAGTGATCTGGAAATTCGGCAAAGGCGGCGATTTCGCCATGCCGGCAAACGGCGTATTCGATAACAGCCACGCCGTTCACATAAATGCTAAAAACCAGTTGATGCTGTTTGATAACGGAACCAGCAAATTGTTATCGCGCACACTGGCTTTTAATTTAGACCAAAAGAATAAAACAGCCTCCCTGGAACTGAATATTCCATTGCCGCCTGAACTTTACAGTGAAAGAATGGGCAGCGCTTTTATGGTCAGTGATTCCACCGTATTAAACAGTTGCTCTAAAAAGAATACGGTCGTGCTGACAAATCTCCAGGGCCGGTATCTCTGGTTGCTGCGGACCGGTTTTATGCCGTACCGGGCTGAATTTATTCCTGCAGAAAGGCTGATGCCATATATCCAGGCTAACTGACGCAAAAGTGTTCTTTAATATGTTTTCCTCGATACTCATGCCCTTTTATGATTTTTGAATGGCGATGATTTATTGTCCGCCAAAGCAAGACGGGTTATTGAAGATAA
>CAILAQ010000188.1 GCA_903832165.1 uncultured Bacteroidota bacterium
AACTCTTCAACCAAAAGTTGGCAACTCTACTTTTTAAAGTTGGCAACTATATTTTTACTACTTTTGTATAGCAACTAAACATTTTTAAATGGGAAGTGAAGTCAACGAGCTGGTCAACCTTTTTCAAAGCATCCTGCATGTATACTCCATCATTGAAAGACAGCCGCGAGATTTCGGGATCGGATACACAGTGCACCTCTCGGAGCTGCAAACAGTTTCCTCGATCGGGGAGCATCCGGATGTAAATATGACCCAACTGGCGGAAATCATGGGTGTCACCCGAGGGGCGATATCACAGACAGTCCGAAAGCTGGTGACCAAGAAACTCGTGAGCCGCACCAATGAGCGCAACCATAAGGAAATCAACCTAAAACTTACCTCTTTGGGTGAAATGGTCCGAAACGGTTATCTGGAGAGGATGAAGGAGGAATTCACCTTTGCCGATGAACTTTATGCCGCTGCCACACCGGCTGAACGCGAGTTGGTGAAGAGGCTCTTTTTGCAGATACACAGGAATATGAAGAATCGATTACCATAAGAGGTGACGAGTGACTAGTGACGGGTGACTAATTGCGTGTCACTGGTCACCTGTCACCTGTCACAACAGAAAATAAAAATGAAAACGAAACTGCTTTTTTTTCTAATAATTCTCGCCCAGGCAACCTGGGCCCAGTCCCCTCTGGATGATTATATCCGGATGGGCCTCGAAAATAATCTGGCCCTGAAACAAAAGGAGACCAGCTACCGGAAGAGCCTCGAAACACTGAAGGAGGCGAGAGGCTTGTTCTTTCCGAATATATCATTGAATGCCAGGTTTTCGGTGGCCGAAGGCGGACGTACCATCGATCTTCCGATCGGCGATCTGCTGAATCCCGTTTATGCCACCCTGAACCAGATTCTCCACTCGAACCAATTCCCGCAGATAGATAATCAGTCGTTTATGTTTTTCAGGCCGATGGAGCAGGAAACGAAGGTCCGAATGATTCAGCAGGTGTTCAATACCGATATCTATTATAATTCGAAAATTAAAAAGGAGTTGACGGAAACAGAGCAGGTTAGTGTGGACCAGTACCGGCAGGAGCTGGTGGCCGAAATCAGGAAAGCCTATTATAATGTTGCCATGGCTGAAGGAATAGTAAACATGCTCAATGATACCCGCAAGCTGCTGGAAGAAAATGTCAGAGTGAATCAGAAGCTGGTAGATAATGGAAAAATCACCATCGATAATCTTTACCGTGCCCAAACTGAAATGAGCAAGTTCGACCAGAAGGTTCAGGTGGCGGCAAAAAACAAGGAGATCGCATCGGCATATATTAATTTTCTGTTGAACAGATCTTTAACTGAGCCGATACTATTAACCGAGCCTAATATTTTACCAGCTCTGGCTGGGGAATCAACCATTTACCGAGAATCGGCCCTTGCCAACCGAGAGGAATTGAAAAAACTTGATCTATACAATAACATCACGGATCTGCAAGTGAAAATGAATCAGGCGGGTGCCTTGCCAAACGTCATGATTGTTGCTGATTATGGTATCCAGGGAGAAAATTACACCGTAAATAAGGATTCCGATTTCGGTCAGGCCTCTGCAATTCTTAGCTGGGACTTGTTTGCAGGCTTCCAGAACCGGGCCAAAATCAGGCAGGCAAAACTGCAGAAAGAGATGCTCGACCAGCAATCCGAGGAGGCACGCAGGCAGATTGAACTTCAGGTGATCAATGCCATGAATGAGCTGAAAACAGCACTGGCCGGCATCGAGACCGCAGCCAGCCAGGTGAAAACTGCACGTGAAGGATTCCGTTTGGTGAAGCGTCGTTATGAAGAGGGTCAGGCTAACCTGATAGAGTTTATCGATGCCCGGACTACCCTCACCCAGGCCGAGGAAAACATGATCATTTCGAAATATACCTATCTGGCTGATTATGCTGAATTTGAAAAAGTTTGTGCAATAAATAAAATCTGAAAAAAGGACACCATGAATATATTTAATACTTCTGCTGAATGTCGCGGTAAGGGACGGGATTCCCTGCATAGTTCCGTGGTTCGGGACGGGGTTCCCGCCTTCGCGGGAATGACAACTCTATCGAGGGTCACCAGTCACCAGTCACCTGTCACCTTCCTGCTCTTGCTGGCCTTCGTGATAAGCTGCAAGCCGGCGCCGGTGAAGGAATCTGCAAAAGTGGAGTTTGTAAAGGTAAGGGTAGTGCCAGTGGTGATGCAGGATATAAGCCTGCCGGTAAAATCAGGCGGGGTTGTTTCGACCAGTGAGGAAGTGAGACTGTCGTTCAAAACCGGTGGAATTGTTGCACGCACTTATTTTAAAGAGGGAGATGCGGTAAAGCAAGGGCAATTACTGGCTATTCTTAACCTTTCCGAGATCAATTCGCAGGTAAATCAGGCGAAAAACGGGTTTGATAAGGCCCAGCGGGATTACAACCGGGCTAAAAACCTGTATGCCGACAGTGTCGCTACTCTCGAGCAGATGCAGAACGCAGAAACAGCATTGAACGTCTCGAAATCGGTTCTGGAGATGGCCAATTTCAATTTATCGCATTCAAGAATTGTGGCCCCGAAAACAGGGGTGATACTTAAGCAGCTGGTCAAGGAAAATGAACTCGTTGCCCCGGGATATCCTGTTTATGCTCTTGGTGTCAGCGGTAAGAGCTGGATCATCCGCACCGCACTCTCCGACCGTGATATCGTAAAAATCAATGTTGGTGATTCAGCAAAAGTGACCATCGATGCCTGGCCAGATCAGCCATTCTCGGCGATAGTCAGTCAGATCGATGAGGCATCGAACCCGATGACCGGCACCTACGAGATCGAGCTGAACCTGGGTGAAACAAAAAACCGGCTAGCCTCTGGATTCATTGCCAATATCGAAATATCCCCCGGCAAGAAAGTTTCCTATTTCCTTATTCCGATGGCCTCAGTGGTGCAAGCCGACGGGCGGACCGGATATGTTTACGAAGTTACTTCTGCAGGAATTGCTAAAAAAGTGAAAGTTTCCATCGCCACCCTGTTTGGAAATCAGGCTGCCATATCAGCCGGATTGGAAAATGTAAAAGAGGTGGTTACTGAAGGCACTGCCTATATCACAGATGGAACACCGGTGGAAATAAAAAAACAGTGATCCTGAACTGCAATGAAAATAACTGAAATAGCAGTAAAAAACCATCAGTTTACCATTGTGGTATTCGTGATGCTTATTGTGGTGGGAGTATATGCCTTTACAAAAATTCCGCAGGCTGAAGATCCCGATCTGCCGATGCCGATTGTTCCTGTAACTGTCCTTTATCCGGGTGCTTCACCGGTCGACATGGAAGAGCTGGTAGTAGACAAGCTGGAAAAATCGTTTAAAGAGCTTGATAATGTTAAGCGTACCTGGAGCGACATGAAGGACGGACTGGCTACTGTGGTTGTTGAATTCACTGCCGGAAGCGATCCTGACAAGAAATATGATGAAGTGGTAAGGCAGGTCCAGAATGTCCGGCCCTCTTTACCGCAGGATTTGTATCTTATTGATCTTAAAAAGATTAACGCTGGAGAAACCTGCATTTTACAGAGCGCCCTGGTTTCAGCCACAGCCTCATATGATGAATTGCGCATTCAGGCTGAAAAACTGAAAGACATAGTCGCCACCGTTCCCGGAGTTAGAAAATCTGAATCTGTTGCCTATCCGGCGAAGGAATTAAGGGTGGCCGTTGATCTGCCAAAGCTTTCGCAGCTCCGCATTACCATCTCCCAGGTGATGAATGCCATTCAGAGTGAGAATGCCAATATTCCCAGTGGCAGCGTGGAGATCGGTCCTCAGAAATTTAACATTAAAACCAGTGGCAATTTCCACAGCCTCGATGAAGTGGAGCGCACCATCGTGGGTTCCAATATGGGCCAGGTGGTTTACCTGAAAGATGTGGCTTCCGTAAACTGGGACGATGAAGATCCACGGTATTTCGGTCGGTATAACGGCACCCGGGCCGTCTTCATTACGGCAACCATGATGGATGGGCAGAACATACATAATGTCAGAAAAGGCGTGTATGACCAGTTCGACACCTTCCGGAAAAAACTTCCGTCGACCATGACTCTCGAGAATGGCTTCGACCAGGCAAAGAATGTGAAGAAAAAACTCAGCGGACTCGAGCGCGATTTTATTTTTGCCATACTTCTGGTTCTTTTAACCCTGCTGCCACTGGGATTGCGAGCATCAGGAGTGGTAATGGTGGCGATACCGCTTTCTATACTAATCGGATTATCGGGGCTCTATTTCCTCGGATTCAGCATCAATCAGCTCAGTATCGTTGGTGCGGTGATCGCTCTTGGATTGCTGGTGGACGACTCTATTGTTGTGGTTGAGAATATATCGAGATGGATACGGGAAGGATCAAAACCCATGGACGCGGCCATTAAAGGCACCCGGCAGATTGGTGCTGCGATACTGGGCTGCACGGCTACCCTGCTTTTCGCCTTTCTTCCATTGATGTTCCTGCCCGGCATGCCCGGAAAGTATATCAGAATACTCCCGACAACCATTGCATTTATCGTTCTGGGATCCCTCTTTGTTGCTCTCACCATTATTCCCTTCATTACCAGCAAGGTTTTTAAAGGTGACGTAGACCCCAGGGGTAATATGATCCTCCGTGGGTTGAACCGGGTCATTGATTTCACCTATGGCCGTGCACTTCACTGGTCACTGAGAAATCCTATAACAACCATATTGCTGGCTCTTGTCATGTTTGCCAGCTCTTTGCTTCTGATCAATATTATCGGGTTCAGCCTGTTTCCCAAGGCAGGCATGAAACAGTTCCTGATCACCATTGAGACACCCAAGGGAAATACGCTCGCCGAGACTGATAAAGCAGTACGATTTGTTGAATCGGTGGTTGGCAGCAAAAAGGAGATCAATTATTACCTGTCCAATATCGGACGCGGAAATCCTAAAGTCTTCATCAATGTTTTTCAGAAAGCGGAACAATCCAATCTCGGGGAAATGCTATGCGAAATGAATCTTGAAAAGCAGGTTGAGATGACCCTCTTTCTCGATAAGCTCCGTGATACCCTGAACACCTATGTCAATGCAAGAATATTTGTCACGGAATTTGAAAACGGCTCAGTAATCGGGGCCCCCATTGGCTTGCGTCTGGTGGGTGAAGACCTGGGTCTGCTTAAAGAATATTCCTTCAGGATCGATAGTATCATGAAAGTCACTCCCGGCACGATCTATTGGAAAAATCCGCTGAGCGAAACGATGACTGATATACGGATAGCCGTAAATAGTGAAAAAGCAGGCATGCTGGGGATACCCGGCATCGAAATCGACCGTACCGTGCGACTGGGTCTGGCCGGATTGGAAGTGGGCAAATACCGCGACGCCGCCGGAAAGGAATATGCCATCAAGGTTCGGTTGCCAAAAGATTCTGTCAACACTCTGTCCACCCTCGACAATATCTATGTTTCCTCGCTGAGCGGAGCACAGATTCCCTTATCGCAGCTGGCACGCATCGAATTTGAGAGTTCCCCGACACTCATCGAGCATTATAACCAGGAACGGTATAATATGATATCTTCCTATGTTAAAACGGGTTACAATACCGATAGGGTAACCAAGGAAATCCTGGCGAAGATCGATGCCATAAAATTGCCAGAGGGATTCAAAATCATTCCATCCGGAGAAATCGAAGGCCGTGAGGAGAGCTTCGGGGGCGTAGGAATCGCCATCCTGATTGCCATTTTCGGAATTTTCTCTATTCTGATACTTGAATTCCGCACGTTCAAAAGTACGCTTATTGTTTTGTCGGTAATCCCACTGGGTATCATGGGGGGAATTCTCGCTCTTTACCTCACCGGATATACCTTATCCTTTGCAGCCGCTGTAGGATTTGTTGCCCTGATTGGTATAGAGATCAAGAACTCTATATTGCTGGTCGATTTTACCAACCAGCTTCGACAGGGGGGTGTGGAGTTGAATGAAGCAATCGTGAAGGCTGGGGAGATACGATTTCTGCCGGTGATTTTAACTACCATGACAGCCATCGGCGGATTGCTGCCCATTGCGCTCGGCGATTCAAACCTCTATTCCCCACTCGCCTGGGTAATTATTGGCGGACTGGTCACTTCAACATTATTGGCACGATTGGTGACGCCTGTGATGTATAAATTGCTGCCGCCGAAGATTGTGACAGGTGACGAGTGACAAGTGACGCGGAAGACGGTCGTAGGGGAGGAGCCGTGCCTCCTCCCTCTTATTGCCAACGCGCGAGGTGCGAGATGTGAGAGGTGAAGAACCAGCGTTTGAAATAGCCCATGCCTTGATTTTTCAGAATCTGCCTGACAAATTTTACCATCTGCTTTGATTTGGTGAAATTGTCGCGAAAGGCGCCTTCCTGATAACATAAACTGCAGTAAACGGTACTTTTTGTGCCGTCCTTTTCTGTGCCGCCATGCCCCTTATCCTGATCCATTGGCATTCCGCAGCTCTGACAAAATCTATCAAATTTCCCCATTGTATTTAACTTTAATTGGCCAGATCAAAATTACTCAAATTTTCCATCGATAGAGTTGTCATCCCCGCGAAGAGCCTGCCCCCGCGGAGGCGGGGGCGCAGCCGGAGGCGGGGATCCCGTCCCTTACCGCGGCATTATGCAGGGGGACCCCGTCCCTTACCGCGGCATTAACCAGCAGCATCAGCTCCAATTCTCCTGTAAAAATCTTCCTTGTATTTTGCCCCGATAGAAATCCCCTCGCCATTGCAGAAAACGTGATTATTCTCGATCTTATCGATATGACCGATATTCACCAGATAAGAGTTATGCACCCGCAAAAACAGGGTGGCAGGCAGTAAGGCGGTCATCTGGCTCAGGGTCATTCGGGTTAAAGTTCGCTGGGAACCGTTAAAAATGCTCAGGTAATTGCCCTCACTCTTGATATGCGAAATCTCCTCAATCAGCAGCTTCACCTGCTTGTATCCGTCTTTGATGAAAATATGCTTCGCGGGAATTGGGACAGCCCCTACAGGTAGGGTATTCTGTTTCAGGTATCGTTGGATCGATTTATTGAACCGGTCGAACTCGATTGGCTTCAGCAAATAATCCACCGCTTCATAATCATAGCTGTCTAGAGCGTACTCCGAATATGCTGTGGTAAAAATAATCCGGGGCGGGCACTTCAGCCGGCTAACCAGCTCCATACCGGACAATCCCGGCATGTTAATATCGAGGAAGATTAGATCAACGGGATTATTCTTCAGATATTCCAATGCCTTAAACGGATCCGTAAAACGCTCCATCAAATCGAGTTCAGGCACTTTCGCCGCATGTATCGAGATCACATCCAGCGCAAAAGGCTCATCATCAACGGCAATACTTCGGATCATAGGCCCCAATTAA
>CAILAQ010000189.1 GCA_903832165.1 uncultured Bacteroidota bacterium
ATTGTTGACCGTTTTCTGCAGATCGGTGGTGGCGAAATGGGTGACTTTATCAAATCCTGCCATTTCAAATACAAAACCTACAGTATCCAGAGCGCTTAAACTTGCAGGATTCAATAGGTTAAGGTTGGTGCTGGATCGGAGTCCCGTGGAGAGGCCACCCATGGCCTGGCTGCGGCCGGTCGACCGGTTAACCATGTCGCCGATTCCAAATCTGGAATAAGGTGAGGTGGACAGATTCTGGGCAGATATATTATTCTGGGAGGGGAATAGCAGCAGTGCAAACAGCACCAGCGGCATTAAGTTCATTAATCGTTTCTTCATTCTGATATCAGGAAGTTGCGTAAAATTGCGTTCAATCCGTTTAAAACCAAGTTTTCCTCTACAAATATGCGGTTTTTTAACCGTGCCGACAAGTAAGGGGCATCGCCGCCGGTCATTATAACGTGTAAATCGTTGTATTTGTTATTCAGCGAGTTTATCGAATTATCAATCTCGTATATTAAACCATTAACTACACCGGCCAATATCGCTTCGCGCGTATTTGTTCCTATCAGCGGAACATGGTCCGATGGTTCTATATCTGGCAGACTGAAGGTTTGCTGATGAAGCGCCGAGAATCGCATACGCATTCCGGGTGAGATATTTCCGCCGGCAAAAAAACCATCACCCGTAATCAGGTCGATAGTCAGGGCCGTGCCGGCATCAATGGCAACAATGTTTTTGCCCGGAAAACGGTCAGCGGCACCTGCTGCAGCTGCAATCCGATCCTTTCCCAGGGTTTCGGGTGTTTCATAGCCAATCTTTATTGGCAATGGAAGAAGATGGCTCAATACATAATATATTATATCACTTTCCTTCATCAGGAGAGGCAGCCAGACTGGTACTTCACGTGTTGAGCAAATAAGGCAGGACACAATCCCCGGATTGCTCTTTAGGGTGGCGTGAATAGATTCGGCTATCCATTCAGCGTGGAACTCTAAGACCTTAAGATCCGTATTATTGTATACCGCTGTCTTAATCAGCGTATTGCCTGCATCAATGACAAAGTTCATAATGGGTGCAAAGATACGGAAAGATCGTGACACGAAACACGTGACGCGAAACACTTGACGCGTGACACGGAAGACGAAGAAGAAGATCGACAGACGAAAGAAAGATCGGAGGTCAACTGTAGGGGAGGACCCCTGTGTATAGCCGTCAATCTTAGGATTTTTTGACTTTTTGAAGGAGAAGTTTGAAGTAAGAATGATTAGATTCCAATGAAGAATTCCGAGTTCCGAGGTCGGAGATTCAAGTGTTCAACGAGGTAGAGCCAAACATCTATCTAGCTCTACTTCATGGTGCCCTGAATCTCATACTTCGGCATTCGGAATTCTAAATTCGAATCTCAACCTTCAATTTATGTCTCAACCTTCAATTTATGTCTCAACCTACTATTTTATGTTTCAACCCTCTATTTTGTAGTCACCCGGCCAACCACAACTCCCGGCTTAGCACCGGTGTGTTCCCCATCTTTCAGTACCTGTTGGCCATTTACAAAAACGTGCACCATACCGGTCGAATATTGGTGGGGTTGGGTGAAAGTTGCTTTATCGGCAATGCTATCGGGGTTAAATGCCACAACATCAGCAAAATAGCCTGCCTTAAGAGCCCCTCGTTTCGCCAGTCTGAGATTTTCGGCAGGTAGTGAGGTCAGCCGTCTGACAGCTTCCTGGAGGGTCATGACCTTTTCGTCCCGGACATACTTTCCCAGTAACCGGGCAAAATTCCCGTACGCCCGAGGATGTGGATTGGACTTCAGAAAAACCCCTTCGGTTGATTCGGACTCCGCATCGGAACCGAAACTCATGTACGGCAAAAGCAACTGTTTCTTTACATTATCTTCCGACATCAGAAAATAAACTGCGCCCACATCCTGCCCGTTTTGTCCAACCAGATCCATCAGGGTTTCTATGGGGCCGCTCTTTCTTATGGCAGCTACTTCTGCCAGGCTCTTGCCGGTGAATTTTTTGAGTGAGTCGGCGGCAAATCCAACCAAAAGAATTCCGTCCGGTGTTCCGGCCAGGTCGTAGAAATTCTCCCAGTTATCTGCAGGCTCACTTATCTCTTCTTTAAATCGTGCTCGATTATCTGCACCATTAAGCCGTTTCATCCACGCATCATTCCCGCCTTCTTCGGCCCAGGGCGGAAAACAGGCACCCAAACCGGTGGCCGCTGCTGTGTAGGTGTACATATCAGCGGTGATGGCGAGCCCTGCTGAACGAGCTGAATCAATCCTGGCTAATACGACATCCATTTTCGACCAGTTCTTTTGTCCGGCAGCCTTAAGATGATATATCTCTGACCGGATTCCCGCCTCCTTGGTAATCCTGATCAGCTCGTCCAGGCCGGATAAAATCTGATCTCCCTCACTGCGCATGTGCGAAATGTACAGACCGTCATATTCAGCTGCCACTTTAGCCAGTTCAATCAACTCATCGGTTCCTGCATAAAAAGCCGGCGGATAAATCAGCGAGGTGGCCAGTCCAACCGCCCCATGCTCCATGGCATCCCTGACAATCTCCTTCATTCGTGTCAGCTCATCTGCCGTTGGTCGCCGGTCGGCGTATCCAATTACATTGGCTCTTACTGTAGTAGCGCCTATAAACGAAGCAACATTGCAGGATACTCCACGCTTAACCAGAAAGTCGAGGTACTCGCGGAGTGTTGTCCAGGGAATGTCATATTTTATATCACCCTGTGTCTTTCTCCTGGCCTTCTTCATGGCATCATTTAATGGCCCTTCTGATGATCCTTCACCCATTACCTCCAGGGTAACACCCTGACGGATATCTCCCTGAGATCTTCCATCCTCAATTAGCGATTCATTTGCCCAGCTCAGCATATTTATGAATCCGGGAGCTACAGCAAGACCTTTCGCATCGATGATTGTTCGGGCAGTCATGCCGTCGAGCTTGCCGATGGCTGCAATGCTATCACCTGAAATGGCAATATCCATGACTGCCGGCAGTGCTCCGGATCCATCATATACCGTACCGTTGCGCAGTATGACGTCAAAGTTTGCAACTGGCCTGCAAGAGGCCAGCGAAACCAGTAAAATGATACACAGAGTAATTTTATTCATTTGATTGTCAGGGTAAAGCTGTCAGCTTTATAAACCTGTCAGCTATTTTTTTCCATTGGACCATTAAATATGCATCTATATAAGTAATTAATATTCAAATAAAAAAATAAATAATGAGCAAGATCAATCCGTTAGAATTTGGTAAGGTTTACCATATTTATAATCGTGGTGTAAACAAAATTCCAATTTTTCGAACCCCTGAAAATCGACAGTATTTTTTAAAACTCTATTTTGAACGAATTGGACCAATGGTTGATACATATTCCTGGTGCTTAATGAAAAATCATTTTCATCTGATGGTGAGGGTTAAAACCAGGGCTGAAATTCTGGCGAAGCTGTCAGGTGTAATGGAACCTGAC
>CAILAQ010000190.1 GCA_903832165.1 uncultured Bacteroidota bacterium
CTCAAAGCAGAGCAGATGAGGAGGGAGATCAGGTGTTTCATTTTTTTAAGTTGCCAACTTTAAGATGGAGGCTTGCTAATTTAGCAAAGCTTCCTGATAAAGTTGGCAACTTTATAACGCAGAAAGGGGTAATGACTGTTCGGATCATTACCCCTCACCACAAACTATCAACAAATATGAATTATCTAATCAACGTGTCAAATGTATCAGGCAATTCTGAAGAAAAACTGAAGATTTAACCCGATTTGCCATTTTTTTCAGGCCATTTGACATCAAATTGATGAATTCCTTTGTCATAGGTGTATTTTACGCTCAGACCTGATACTTCGCAGATTTTTCTGATCAGGGACAATCCCAGACCTAATCCTTTGGAATCCCTACCTTTAACGAATTCGGCGAAATAGTGATCGGTGGGATAGAGGGGCTCGGGACCATTATTTGTAAAACGCAGGCTTCCGGGTTTGAGTTTAATATCCAGAGTTCCTCCCGGCAAATTATGAACAATGGCGTTTTTTACCAGGTTATGAACGAGAATGTCGCCGAGGGAGGGATCTATTCCGACACTGATTTCAGGTGGAAGAATTGTGCTGAGCTTAATTTCCTTTAAATCAATGAGGTCACTGAGATTGTCGAGTTGCCTTAAGATGCCGGTGGCCGGATAGAATATTCCGGATGTGGAGTAATGCTGATGGTCGATCTTGAACAAGAGTGCCAGTGATCGGTTAAGCTGCGATAAATGTCTGCTGTTATCTCCAATCGATTCGATCAGCTGAAGCTGTTCGTTATCGAGATTTGAAGTCTGCATCAGTAATTCGCTTTTCAGCCGTATTACGGCGAGAGGGGTCTGAATTTCATGAGTGGTATGGGAAGTGAAGTTGTTCAGGTTATCATATGTTTCCGAAATCCTTCTGGTCATTTTTTCAATCTCCTGGTTCAGCGTCCGGAATTCATTGATGTGTGATGACTTAAGCTGCAGGGCCTTTTGTTTCGGATTATAATTATCAAGCGATTGAATCGTGGTATAAAAGTCCTTCCATATCCGACGAAATGCGAATTGATTCATAAGATAGATGCCAAGCAGGAATAGCCCTGCAATAAAGGAGATGAACAGGATTATCTGCCTGACAAACTGCTCAGCAGGAAGTTTTGACTTGAAGAGAATGAATTCGATCGGCTGTTCCTGAACAATTTCGTAAAACCTCAGGCACCTTATTGCGGCTTGCTGTCCGGTTACCTTTACTACACTCACGCTATCATAATAGTACTCCTGGTTTCCCGGATAATTTGCGATTTCGTTTGCCACCAGCCTGCTGAAAAATGGTGCACCTGCCTGGTTTCCAACTAATAATAACTCCGGATTTGAAAGAACTTCAATACGTTCTTCCTGGAGGATAGCATCCAGCTCATCGTTACTGAGTTTTCGCAGGAGGGAATAAAAGACTACACCGATGATAACAAAAACGATAAGGGAAAAACTGGACAGGTATATGGAGGATTGGCTTTGTAGCTTCATTCGTCCTCCGTAATGCGATACCCCGATCCGTAAACTGTTTGAATCCAGTCAGTACCAGTTTTTTGCTGAAGTTTTTTCCGAAGGTTTTTCATATGGGTGTATACCATTTCGGTATAGTCAGTCCCATAGATGCTTTCGCCCCAAATATGTTCAGCGATGGCATCTTTTGTAATAACACGGTTCTTGTTGGTTATGAGGTACATCAGGATATCAAATTCTTTCCTTGTCAAGTCAAGCAGCTCCCCGTTAAGTTGTGCTGTTTTTCCATCAGGATCGATAGTAAGCTCCCTGAAGATGATTTGATTGAACCCGGTATACCTGGTGCGCCGGATCACCGACTGGATGCGTGCGTTCAATTCTGACAGGTCGAATGGTTTCACCAGGTAATCGTCGGCACCGGTTTGAAGGCCGACAATCCTGTCGTTCAGGGTATCTCTTGCCGAAATGACAATGATGCCGCATTTAGCCTGATTCTCCTTAAGCAATCTGATGATTTTCAGGCCATCGCCGTCAGGAAGGTTCAGGTCGACCACTACACAGTAATAATCAAAGCGATCGATCTGTTTTAACGCTTCATGGTAGGTATCTGCGGTGATGCAACGGTAACCCCCCGGTTCCAGATAGGAAACCATCGATTCCATCAATGACCGTTCATCCTCAATGATCAGTAAAGTAATCATGGAGCGAATATAGGCAAAATTGAAAATCTGACGGTTTCTTATCCCCTGAGGAAAAATATTCTGAATTCTTCAGGGCTCAGTTCCATTACATAATTCTTGAATCCCAAGCCGGTGGCCTTATCGATCAGCGGTGCAGGGAAAAATGGTGCCACTAATTCATAGATCTCATTATCCGGCAAATGTTGAAGATCTGCAAGTACTTGTCCGACCGGATGTTCCCCGCGGTTGAGCATTTCCCGGGCATCAAGGTGGCCGGTGACCTTTGCCACAGAAAACCATTCGGGCGCGTCCTGGGTTGTTGGATCATAATCTGATTCTCCGGCAGATTCCGGAATTCCTGAGACTCCGGATGCCAGGCGAAGCCGGTTCACGAGATCCTCAACCTTGATACCACCCACCAGTGCAGCCTGCTGTAGCGTAGTTACACGTGCAACAGTTTTTCTAAGGATTGGATTTTTTAATTGTTTGAAGGCACTACTGATATCGAAAAGGGTTTCTTCCAGTTCTGGATAATCAGTGATAAGGTCGAGAATTTTAGTTTTCGGGGTTATAATTAGCTTGGGTTCCATTTTTCGATTGATTTACTGTTAGTACTTTTTATTAGTAGACGGAAGACAAAAGAGACTGGTCTTTCTGTCTGTCTTTTGTCTATTAGTCTTCTGTCTTCTTGTCTGCCGCCTGGTAAGAAACGATTCGCTGTTCGCCTTCGAGTTTGCGGTATTCCGCAAGGTCCTGCGAAACTTCGAGTGTTCCGAGATAATCCCCGTTCTCGTCGCGAAGGGCATAATATTCAATATAGATAAACTTTCCTTTCTTCTGAATCCAGAAGGGAGCATGGCTGGCTTTTCCGGATTTGAAGTCATCCATGATTTTCTCGACGATATGCACGCTGGCGGGTGGATGGCAGAGGCGGACATCGCGGTTGATTATTGATCGGCTGCGGTGAAAGATACGATGGGGACCCTGAGAGAAATACTTGACTTTATCGTTTTTATCCACAAACGTCATATCCACTGGCAAGATGTTCAGGACGGCCATTAATTCAGCAGCGGTAAAGCTTCCCGATGGCAGTTGAATTGTGTTGCCGGTAACTTGCGTAGGATCGACCAATGATTCCTCCAATCCTTCCGGTTTCCAGTCGATTTGCGGGTCATACAGGCAAAATCCAATGGAGAGAGTTTGCTGGTAAACATCCCACCAGTTTTCCAGTGTGAGTTTATCCAGGCTCATCGGGAACAGGATCGCCTCCTCTTTTTTAATCATATCCTCCACTCCGGCCATGACCGGATTAAACAGTATATCAGAAACAGACAGTATTTCTTCTGCTGATAGTCCTTCGCTTCTCAGAATCTCGATGCATCCTTTGATTTGCGTGCGGATCTCGTCATGCTTGCCCCACATTACTGCGGGCGGACCGGTAATCCCTGCTTTTTCGAGGAATGGGAACAGAAGATATTCTTTGCGCTGATAATGTTTATCGATATCGAGCAGGCTGTTAAATGCGGTTAGAAGGTTATTAACCACCTTGGCCAGATCTTCATTCTCAGGGAGCTTCTTTAGCTGATCAAGCCACTCAGCAGCCTGATCGACCATTTTCAGCAATTCCCGATTCTCCTGAATAAAAGTATCCACCGGATGGCCGGGAGGAATGGATGCGGCACCAGAGTGATCAATGCTGCCATCAAGAACCAGGGAGTGGACATCACAGAATTTCTGGATTTCTTCAGCCGGCAGTCCTTCTTCTATCAGCTGCTGTTCAACTTCCACCACTTCCCCGTATGGGACCTGTTTCAGTACTTCTATCAGTTCTGCTTTTACAATTTCAGGATCGATCCCCTGGTGAATCTTAAGAAGCAACCCTTTCAGGATATGCTTCCGTTGTTCTGAGTTATTGATCAGTTCACTCATAAGTAATCATTAAACTAAAAAGGAATTAAAATATCAGCAAAGGAACAATATAGAATCGTTCCAAATAGTAACAAAGGTTACAAAAGGGAAGAATTATCCGATCAGGATATTTGTATGGGAATAAGTGTATTCAACATTGGCTGCACGGCGGATAAGGGCAAGAACGATGGTAAGCGAGCCGATACGTCCGATATACATGGAGGTTATCAGGATAGACTTTGCCGTAACGCCAAGGGTTGGGGTTATGCCAATGCTCAGCCCGACGGTTGACAGCGCTGATAATTCTTCAAACACAAGGTGCATGACATTGATGTGAGGTTCCGCAATGGAGAGGGCGATAGTTCCGAGGAGGAACCAGCACGAATAGATAATGGCAACGGACAGCGCACGCTGAACTAAAGCCGGACGAAGCGTGTGCTGCATGAAGGTCAGATGTTTGGAGCCTCTGACGGCATTAAAGGTGGATTTCAGAATAACCGCAAAAGTTGTTGTTTTAATACCTCCGCCAGTTGATCCCGGGGATGCACCGATAAACATCAGAAAAGAGAAAATGAGAATAAGTGGCTCGCTGAATTTACCGATATCTACTGAGTTGAAGCCTGCAGTTCGGGCTATTACTGATTGAAAAACGGATTGCATGATCCTTCCTCCGGTTGAAACATCATCGGGATAAACCGGATATAAGAAGAAGAATGCAAGAGCGCCACCGGTAATCAGGAAAAAGGAGGTACGCAAAGCGATACGTGAGCTGGGCTGTAGCTGCTTAAAGAAAAAAATTGTTTTGATGGGTCGGTTGCGAAGGCTGGTGAAGTCCTGCAAAACGGGAAAACCAATACCACCAAGGAACACCAGTAGTGCGATTATGCCATGGACTCCCCAGGAAAGCCTGACCCCTTCCTCAAAGAAATTATTTGTCCACAGGCCAAATCCGGCGTTATTAAATGCGGAGATACAATGAAACATGGAGAAGAAAAACTTGCTCTGCCCCTCCTTGAACACTACGGTTGGCCCCCAGGAAAAGTACACCACAGCTATGCCGATGACTTCAATAAGAATTGAAAAAACAATGACGCTTTTTAAAATGGATCGCGATTTCGACATTTCGTCGGTATCCAGGAGGTCCTTGATGAGGGATTGATACTTAATGCTGGAGGAATCGCGGTAGAATATGGTAAAGAAGGCTGCAAAAGCAAGAATATTTATACCTCCGAACTGAATCAGCATCATGATGATCCAGTGCCCCTTATGGGTAAATGCGGTAGCTGTATCGACTACAACCAGGCCGGTAACGCATACTGCGCTGGTGGAAGTGAAGAGGGAATCAATAAAACTGATCCCGTTTGTGGTCATTTCCGGTAGCATAAGCAGTACGGTACCGGAACCGATAAGTATCATGAAAGATAATGCCAGAAGGCGGGCAGGCGATATTTTTACCTGAGAGAGCTTCATGGCTGCCTTACCCAGTTCAAGACCAATAATTACGCCAAATATGATTTGAATGATCAGCATGTAACTATCAGTGATGGGAATGCGCAGGATATCATGAAAAAGGTTGTTTATGGATTGGTGCCCGAAAATGATAAAGAAGATCTCCTCAGCCACCATAAAGGCAAAAGCGATCGAATCGGCTCGGTTGTCGCGGATAAATTCGATAGGATTGAAGTCGTAGAAAACCCTGAGTAAATATTTCAGCATGAAAAACCAGATACTTGCACGTATCAGGAGTTGCACAATTCGAAGGTTTTCTGCGTCCAGCTTATAACCGTTCAGATAAACGATTGCCAGCAAAGAAACCACAGAGATAATAAAGGTTCCCCATGAAAGAAAAGTCAACATCCGGTTCTTGCTGGAGAAAAGCCGGAGGTTAATTCGTTCCCTGAGTTGCTGGATTTCTTCCTTGGAGGGCATTCAGGAAGCTATTGATTGATAGTTACAAAACGTTCAATGTCCTTGTGTTGACCAAACAGAACCAGTGTATGACAACTCTCAATTTTAAATTCGTAATCAACTACACCTTCGATATGACTTTCGCCCTCTTTTATCGATTTTATCGTTACGAGGGAAAGCCGGTATCTTTCACGAAGATTTACGTTCCCAAGAGTCCTCCCGATTATCTGGCGTGGAGTTTTGATTTCTGCTATCCTGTAATTATCAGGTAACTGGAGATATGATACGAGGTTTGGATTGGTCAGCCGTTCGGCAACGATCTGGCCGACTTCAACTTCAGGGCTGAGGATATCATGTACCCCGATCTTTTCAAGGATGACTCTAACCCTTTTTCCCGTTGCTCTGGCGACGACCCGCTTACATCCCATTTCCATGACCAGTACAGTGGTCAGCAGCAGTTGCTCCATGTCCTGACCTATAGCTATGACAACGGCATCCATATCGGTGATATTGACTGATTGCAGTGCTTTCTTATCAGTTGCATCCAGTGCAACCGCCGCAGATACCTGGTCAGCGAAGTTATCAACGACCTCTTCACGGTTATCAATGGCCAGGACTTCAGCACCGCATTTTGTCAACGCAGTCGCGATAGCCCGGCCGAACTGGCCCAATCCGATAACAGCAATCTTAAGTGCAGACATATTCTTTAAAATATTCGACAAATGTAAGGCAGAACGAGTTTGGTTATCCTTAATTGATGCAGATAATGGAAATATTTCTCATTCGGCCCTCTTGCAAAGGAGAAAAGATCACATGCAAAGTAGTCATGGTCTGCCTGAAATCATTGCAATAGCCCGGCTTCTCAGATGATTTTATCGAGAGCTAGAATTAACTTATCCACCTCTTCCAGAGTATTATAATGGACCATTGAAATTCTGACCACTCCGTTTTGGGCTTCCAGCCCCAGGTCACGGATCAGCTTTTTGGCATAGAAATCGCCAAACCTGATTCCTATTTTGTGCTTATCTATCTGCAATACAATAGATTCACTATCTGTTTTTTCAACAACAAACGATACAGTAGGCACCCTCGTCTCAGTAGCAGAAAGTTGACCGATTATCCGAACCTGCGGCTTTGTGGACAGGAAGGATAGCAGACGTTCGCAAAGGAGGTGTTCGTGTTTTTGAATAAGGATGGAAACCCGGTCGAGACTGGAACGAAGATCGGAATTTTCATTTTCGGGAAAGTGAAATTTGTCAAGTGCATCGAAATAATCGATCAGGCCGCAGATTCCCCAGGCAAATTCAAAATTCACATTTCCAGGTTGAAATTTATAAGGGGATTCATCCTTGCCGATAAAATAATGATTATTGCCGGGCAGGTTGAGTAGAATGGATTTTTTCCCATAGAGCATTGCATAATGCGGCCCATAAGTTTTATAGAAGCTGAAAACGTAGAAATCGACCTCCCAGGCGGCAACATCAATCATGCGGTGGGGGGCATAGGCGACACCATCAACGCAAACCATGGCTCCGCGACTATGAGCCAGACGGGTTATTTCGGCCACAGGATTAACGGTACCTAGCACATTTGAAGTATGTGTAAATGCAACCAGTCGCGTTTGTCGTGTAAGCAACCTTTCCAAATCAGAAAGATCCAGTATCAGCGTAATTGGGTTGATCTTCCATGTTTTTATAACCATTCCTAGATTCTCCAATTCCCGCCAGCAGCCGATATTGGCTTCGTGGTCGCAATTGGTTAGAATGATTTCACTTCCTTTTGGAAAATATTTTCCCAGATTCATGGCAAGCATACGCAAGAGGAGGCTGGTACTGGAGCCCATGATTATTTCAGAGGGGTCTGCGGCATTAATATAACCGGCCATGATGCGCTGACTTTCAGCCACCCTTTCCGTTGCCAGAACCGAAGGGCCATAACTTGCCCCGAGCTGAACATTGGATTCCCGGTAAAATTGAACCATCCGGTCGGTCACCGTACTTACAATCTGGGCACCTCCTGCATTATCCATTAAAATCCATGGGGAATCGAGTCCCGGAAAGAAAGATCTGACATAATTAATATTCATAAGAGGCGTTGTTGATTGTAAGCACTAAGATATAAAACCATCCCGGTTAATATAAAAAAGGCTATTTTTGAACGATATGATCTGGCATATTTTAATCAAAGGAGTTCTTACAGGCCTCTTGCTCAGTGCGTATTTCGGACCCTCTTTTTTTGCAGTCATGGAGACTGTTCTGAGGCGTGGGGCCAGGGCTGCTGTTTTGCTCAATTCGGGTGTGTGGCTGAGTGATATCAGCTGCATCATAATAGCTTATTACGGAGCTTCAGAACTTATGGAGCCGATTTCGCATAATGTCCTTTTTAAGTTGGTGGCAGGTGGAGCCTTCCTGTTTTTCGGTCTTTCTTATCTTCTGAGGAAGCCGGCCGATACGGTAAAGCCGCTGGGTGGAGTAGGGATCGTAATCCTCGTTGTAAAAGGTTTTGCGATCAACACCCTTAATCCAGGGGTATTGATTTTTTGGTTTGGGGCCATGGTGGTCGCTGTCAGCAGCCTTGATCTGCATGGGATCCAAATCCTTTATTATTTCGCATGCACCATTTTTACACTGATGACCTTCGACCTGCTAAAAATCCTGTTCTCGCATAGATTGCGCGCAGTAATCACGGAAAATGTGATCGCCAAAGTATTTCTCATTACCGGTGTGGTTCTGATCGGCCTA
>CAILAQ010000191.1 GCA_903832165.1 uncultured Bacteroidota bacterium
AGTATTTTGGTTTTATCACTTATTTTATTTGACGTAATTCTATTAATTGGTAGAACCAATCTAAAAAGAAATTCTTCACAAAATTTTGGGACTTAAGAAAACTTTGATAATGATTATTTGAATGAACGGTTAAACGATAACATAAGAATTAGCGAACCTTCCTCATTAATGAGTATTGACGGAGATTCATTAATGAGGAAGTCTTATAGTAGTAAGAGAAGAATTGTCTTCAGATATACTATTTCTAGTTGCCGTGATTGTGTAATCAATGAATTTGACATAATTCAACAGTTAATCCAGGAGAATCCATTGTTAGGAAAAGATTTGTTCATTCTAACATATTACCATAATAGTTCTGCAATGGTTGGTGATATACATGAATTGAGAAAGCGTAAAATAAATATTCCAATATTTATATCTCAACATCTTAATGGAGTTCCATTAGAGGAGGAGAATCTACCATATTATTTTGTCCTAGAAGATGATAGCATCATTCGAAATGTTTTTATTTGTCACCATGACAAGCCACATCGCACTGAGGCATATCTCCGTTCCGCAATTGAATTTTGCAAATAGTACGGATGCACTTATATTTTGAAATCAAAAAATTATATTATTGCTTGGTATTTTGAATTAATTGAATTTCTGTAAGCAGTTCCTCTTTGACTTTGTTAATTGTCGGATCATTGGTATACCGATCTTTGGAAATCAATTCTTCCGGAAACGGATCTTTCGATGGATTGTGTTGACTTCTGTCATGAATGGATTTCTTTTCATTTTCTTCAGTATTGCTAATTGTTCTCTGCATTGCTCGTAATTATGGTTCCGTAAAAATATTAATGCCAGATACCAACGCGAATAGAGTTGATAAGACCCACCCATTTTAGAAGTAATTTCGAACTCATTGATTGCCTTATCCCATTGTCCCAAGTCAGTATGTATAAGTGCACTCAATAAAATTATTCGTGGATTATCAGGTTGGTTGACTAATAATGAATCCTTGTAGATTTGAGCTTGAACTAACTGTTTAGATTCATATAATTTGTACAAAGTGGCCATTGTATTACCAGGATCAATAGCCCTCGTGGCAGTTGATGCATTAAAGAGTTTATAATAACGGTCAAATTGTTCCTGACCATTCAAAGTGAGAAAGGATGGGACAACTGTTAGTCCCAAAATAAGTATTGCGGCAACACTTGAGGTGGTTAAAATCCAGCGGAGAACCATTCGCCTTTTCCCCTTAATGAAATGGGTGTTATAGGCCGCCTGTGTAAACCCCAGAGTTTCCTTGATTTTTTTCTTTTTCCTTTCAATTTCAATCAGGTCCAGAATCAATCGATTGTCAAAATCTTCATTCATATTATTTGTCCGTAAGCCTTCGGCCTTGAGCGTATTGTGAGTGAACATATTCGGTTTTACTTTTCCAGGCACAAAAAATATGTCGCCATGGAACTTTTTCAGATTAGGAACCCGTTGCATTACAGATTGACCAGCGGATCGGTCGCTAAAAACAAATTGATCACACCTCCGGTAAAGAGACCACTTTTCGCATCGAGTCCGGGTTCCGGATTTATTGCGGTACACCTGGCCGATGTTCCAAATCCTGCAGCAGGTGATGAAAAGATTGAGATTCGGTTTCCTGATGGAATCCAGGTTGTTTTGTCGGGTCCTTCTTCATTGTCCATGGCTGAGTCACTAATTTGCAGGAGGTAAGCCATGTTTGCACTGACCAGTTCCTGTTGTTATTATTTGTATCGTGAGCCCACCGACATGCGAAAGAGCTTTGATGGATTGAGCGGCTTGGTCGAACGTCAGCTTCGCCGCAGCGCAAGTTCCGGAGAAGTGTTCATTTTCATTAATCACCGTCGTGACCGGATAAAATTGCTGCGATGGGAAGAAGGCGGCTACATCCTCTATTATAAAAGGCTGGAGACAGGCACACTGGAACTTCCTTCTTTTGACTCGTCCTCGATGACCTTCGTTATGAGTTGGGCGGAGTTGGTGATGATGATCGAAGGGATTTCCATGACCCACATCAAACGAAGAAAGCGGTATTCGAAATTCGATCGATTTCAACAAAATCGGGCTTGACGGTGTTGGTAAATATTCTGCCAAAACATCAATGTTTTCAAGGTTTTCAGAGCATTTTATTTGTATCTTCGGGTATGCAGAACGAAGAGCAAAAACCGGATTACATTCAGATCTCCCGCCTGGAGTTCGATCAACTCCGGAAGGATAATGAAGCTCTTCAAGCCCGGTTGAACCAAACTCTGATGCATCAGGTGCTTCTCGAGCAGGAACTGGCCAACCTGAAGCGGATGCTGTTTGGCTCCAAAAGCGAGCGCCATATCGGCGAAGATCCCTCACAGCTGGCATTGAACCTGGGGTTTGATAAGGCTCCGGTTGTGGAGCCACAGAAGGAGGAAGTCGCCTACACCCGTAATAAGCCCGATAAAAAGGGACATGCACGCGAGTCGATTCCTGCTCACCTTCCACGTGAAGAACAAATTATACTGCCCGAAGAGGATGTTACCGGCATGGAACAGATCGGACAAGCGGTCCACGAACACCTGGCCTATAAACCGGGTCGGTTGTATGTGGTGAAGCAGACCCGCCCGAAGTTTCTGGATCGGGAAACCGGAAAAATCATCATTGCTGATCTTCCCACGCTTCCGATCCCCTCGAGCAATGCCGGTCCCAGTTTGCTGGCTCACATAGTGGGCAGTAAGTATATGGACCACCTCCCGTTGTACCGCCAGTCGCAGATCTTTAAGCGGGAACAAGGCATTCATTTGGCGGAATCGACCCTGAACGACTGGTTTTCGGCCACGTGCCGCTTGTTGGAGCCCCTTTACGATGTTCTCCAGCGGAAAGTTCAGCAAAGTCATTACCTGCAGGCCGATGAGACCCCGATTCCGGTGCAGACCCAAGATAAACCCGGGGCTACGCATAAAGGATATTTGTGGGTGTATCATTCGCCACCAGATAAAATGGTCGTGTTTGATTACAACAAAAGCCGGAGTCGGGAAGAACCCGGTGAGTTTTTGAAGTCATTCCAGGGCGCTCTGCAATGCGACGGGTACCAGGCGTATGATGCGTATGAAAAAACTGCCGGTATAACCTTGTTAGCCTGTTGGGCACATGCCCGCAGAAAGTTCGAACAATCGTTGGATAATGATAAACTACGATCGGAATACGCGATGGAAAAGATCCGGCAGCTTTACCTGATTGAGCGGGAAGCCGAAGATATGGAGACAGACCAGCGAAAAGCCCTGAGGCAGGAGAAATCCGTACCCGTTCTGCAGGAGCTGAAAGCCTGGATGATGGCACAACTAAACGACGTCTTACCCAAGAGCCCAATTGGCAAAGCCATTCAATATACACTTGGCCTCTGGGACCGGTTGGAGCGGTACACTCAGGACGGAACCTGGTTAATCGATAATAACCGGATCGAGAACTCCATTCGCCCCGTTGCGCTTGGTCGAAAGAACTACCTGTTTGCCGGTAGTCACGATGCAGCCCAGCGTGCAGCCATGATGTATTCGTTATTGGGAACATGCAAAATGAATGGGGTTAATCCCTGGCAGTGGCTCAATCATGTTCTCACTGTTATTCCCGATTGGAAAGCCAATCGCCTTGAAGAACTTCTTCCCTTGGCAACCAAGGAAGAAAAAACGTAATCAAAATCAATAATAGAATTTTTCAATTATTTAGGACGCTCAAGGCCGAAGGCTTACGATTTGTTGACATTCGGGTTTTTTGAATCACCGTACCGATCGCGGTAATAATGGATTGTTTTCTCGCGGTGGGGTTCGTAATAATTGGTGAATTGATCGACAAGCGAGTTGATCATCATACCGTTAGGATCATCTGGTTTTACGAAAAATTCATTAATGAAGTTATCAACGAGTCCTGCCGACATATTCAAAAAATCGACCCCCCCCTCTTGGCCGATAGTGAAAAGGGATATGGAACTGCCCCAATCAGGGGTAATTTCCAATGCGGTGAAGGGTTCGCAATCTTTGTCATGGCGGCAATCTCCGGCCTCGAGCTGGGAAAAATCCCAATCCGTGTTTTCCGCAAGGTCACGGATATAACTATCATTCGTGGCATTGAAATAAACGTGCTTTGTTTCGTTCAGGTGATAGTAGCAATCCTCAACGGTATCGAGGTAGATGTTCATAATTTCGATCATGAACGTCATGAGGTTTTGCTTTTCATACTCCCGGATTATGTAAGATATTCCGATGTTCTGAATGTTATCGAACGCATTAGCCAGGGTGAACAG
>CAILAQ010000192.1 GCA_903832165.1 uncultured Bacteroidota bacterium
ATGGCACCTGCTGCTATCGCGAAAGCGTAATTATAGCCTCTTGAAAAGATATCAAGATAGGTGTGGGCGAAAGCCGACAGGTCGGTAACCGGACCATTGTGGCTGACGCTGTTAGCCAGTGTCTGCAGGTGTCCCGGGTCCTGAAGGGTGCCGTCGATAAACTGGTGACATAAGGCAGGCAGGCTGCTGTTATGAGCAAATCCGTTAGTGGTTAACCACCAGTTCCGGATGCCGGTTGCAGCAAAGGGGGCGAAAAAAGCACCGACATTGATACCCATGTAAAACAGCATATAAGCGGAATCGCGAAGCTTGGAATACTTGGGATCGTCATACATCTGACCAACAACAGCCTGCAGGTTTCCTTTAAAAAGACCGTTACCAAGTGCAATTGTAAATAGGGCAAACATGGTAACCGCAAGCGACAATCCCGGAACTGCCATCAGGATGTACCCGGCAAACATAATTACCTGGCCGATCAGAATGATGGTCTTGTATTTTTTTGTTGCATCCGCAAGTATCCCGCCAACCAGGGCCAATGCGTAGATGCCGAAATAGAACCAGCTGTAAATGTCGCCCGCCTTTTCTTCGGTGAGACCGAATTTAGCCTGCAGGAACAGAGCCAGGATGGCCATCATCGTGTAGAATCCGAATCGCTCCCCCATATTGGCAAAGAAAGCGACTACCAGACCTTTGGGATGTCCTTTAAACATAGTTGTTGATTTTGTTGGTTGTTAATTAGTTATTTGTCCTCTTTTACAAATATAGAAATCTTTTGACACCGGCTCAAAATCATACGAAATTGCGTAGTTTTAGGCATTATGAAGATTCTGACCACAGAACAGATCCGAAGGGCAGATGCATATACCATCACCCATGAACCGGTGCCGTCTCTCGATTTAATGGAGCGGGCAGCATTTGGCCTTGCGCGTTATTTCGAAAAACAGCCCTGGAGTTATGGAAATATCAGAATTTTTGCCGGTTACGGAAATAACGGTGGCGACGGTATGGCCCTCGCCAGATTGCTTTCCGATAAAGGCCGATTTGTTAATCTTTACCTGATAACTCCTGAGAAGTCCTGGTCACCAGATGCTAAGGCTAACCTCAACAGGCTTCCTGAAGAAGAGAATCTGGAGATCAGGTACCCACATACTGTTTCCGATTTTCCGGATATCGATGAAGGTGACCTGGTTATAGATGCAATTTTTGGTACCGGCCTTTCCTGTGAACCAACCGGTTTGATTGCTGAGCTGATCGACCATATTAACAGCAGTAAGGCCCCGGTTGTTTCCATCGATATTCCCTCGGGCTTATTTGGAGAAGATAATCGTCTGAATACACGCAAACATGTTATAAAGGCTTTTCAGACTCTGACTTTTGAATTTCCCAAGCTCGCTTTCTTTTTACCGGAAAATCAAGCTTATGTTGGTGAATGGAAAGTGATTCCGATTAATCTGCATCCTGATTTCACACGAGATCTACCCACCCAATGGAATTTTATCAGTATTGAGGATGCCCGGAGCTGGCTTAAAGTCAGGGGAAAATTCAGTCATAAAGGAAAACTCGGGCACTCCCTGATGATTGCAGGTTCAACCGGAATGGCTGGCGCTGCAGTTCTGGCAGCAACAGCCTGCATTCGTTCGGGATCGGGACTGACTTCCGTCGTGATTCCAGGGAATGCCAATGTCATTGTTCAGACAGCCTTACCCGAAGCAATGACGATTCCCGACCGTAATCCTGACCGGTGGACTGAGGTGCCCGACCTGGCTCCATTTACTTCTATAGGCATCGGACCCGGTATCGGAACTCATTCCTCGACATGGGCTGCAATGGAAAAAGTGCTGAATTCCACTCGCTTACCGCTTGTTCTGGATGCCGATGCGCTGAATTTAATGAATCTCAATCCGGGGGCTCTGCTCAGATTGCCAAAAAATTGCATCCTTACACCCCATCCGGGGGAATTTAAGCGTTTATTTGGTGACGATACCGATGACTTCACCAGGATATTGCGGCTCAAAGACCTGTCGATATTCTACAGAATTGTTATCGTTCTTAAAGGGGCCCATACCGCAGTTGCCGGTCCTGATGGTTCGGTCTGGTTAAATACCACCGGAAATCCGGGAATGGCAACAGGTGGAGCCGGTGATGTCCTGACAGGCCTGATCACGGGATTATTGTCGCAGGGCTATGATCCTGTTATTGCTGCCAGGCTGGGAGTTTACCTGCATGGTCTGGCCGGAGATCTTGCTTCGGAAGAAATGGGTCAGGAAGCGCTGAAGGCTGGAGATATTGTTGATTATATTGGGAAAGCATTTTTAAAAATACATAACAATCTATCATAACTGATTATGAAGAATCTGAAGTCTACCCTCATCCTTATGGTAATTTTAACCGGGGCCGGGTGTGCCATGCAAACCCAGTTTTCTTCAGGAACGAGGGTTATTAAGGTCGTGCCAGGCATGACTGCAGGCAATTATGCAATGTATTATTCCTTGCCGAGGACAGTATTTGATATTGAGGTTATTGTTGATAAGAAGATTACAAAGCCGGGACCATTTGCTGCCTATGCCGATCGATTTCTCGGGCTTTCCTCGGTGCCAACCCGGGAATCAGTTGAATATTCCATTTCTGAAATCAGGGTAAATACTCACCCTGAAAAGGATCCGGCTCAGATGTACCGTATTGAAACCGAAGGGAAACCGATAGGTGCAAGAGTCAGCCTTACTGCCGACGGACTGATCCGGGGGATTAATCTTCCGATAAGTCCTGATGTGGCCATGAGTCAGGGCGCAGTTCAGAAATTATCTGAACGCCAGTTTGACTTTCCGCTGTTTACCGATCTGACTTTAAGAAAAAGTACTGAACCGATTCCCGATACCATTTATCGTTTGGTAAGGACCGATACCTCCTTTATAAAGATTCCGCTTATCAGACTTGAGGAGAACCAAAAAACGCTGCTTCTGCAGGCCAAAGAGGCCGCCGACAATATCATGCTGCTCAGAACCGGCCGTTTTAAATTGCTGAACGGGGATTATGCGTACAAAGAGAATGATGGCACACGAATTCCTGAAGGTACTTCCCTCGAAGTAATTATCAGAGAGCTGGCAGTTATGGAGGATGGATATGTATCACTTTTTGCCGGCAGAACAAAGACTGAAAGGCAAACGATAAAATTCTCCTATACGCCGACAGGGCAGGGGACTGTTGAGACCTTTACCTTGTGCTCGTTTTCCGGTGCTAACGGAGTTGAGGCTCCTGAAGCTGCCGGTGCTGACCCGGTTGTTTTGCAGTTAAACAAAGGTGAGGTTAATCTGATGGATCAGATACAATGGTCTGATGAGGCAAAGTCGCCGAAAGTTCCCGGCCTCGCATACAGAATACCGGAAAAATCGAAATTGGAGATCAATAAGGCCAGGGAACTGATTTTTTCCCGCGAATTTCTGGTAGCCCAAAGTGGCAGGATCGATTTTGTTCCGGCCTCGGTTCTGGCTGATGAAGCGGCTTCGGTTGAGTTTTACCCCGCTTTCGGCTCAATTAAGAATATATTCCACAGGTAATCATTTTTTATACTTTTAGCGATTAAACTCAATATTATATTTCATGGAAAAACTTAGACAGACTTTGCGGGATTCCAAGACAGCCAGATGGACTGCCCTTGGCATAGTGGCCTTTACAATGCTTTGCGGCTATTTCCTTACCGATGCTATGGCACCGTTGAAAGGAATGCTGGAGGAAAAGCTCTCCTGGAGCAGTTCAGAATACGGATTTTTTACAAGCGCTTACGGGTGGTTTAATGTATTCCTGTTCTTTCTGATTATCGGCGGGATTATTGCTGATAAAATGGGAGTCCGTTTTTCCGGATTAATGGCAGCTTCGGTTATGGTGGTGGGAACTGCACTCAAGTTCTGGGCAGTATCAACTCATGCGCTCGACGGGCAGGTTTGGCATATTCTCTGGTTTGATATGAAAGCACAGGTCTTCATGGCCGCATTGGGATTCGCTATTTTCGGCGTTGGTGTGGAAGTGGCGGGGATTACCGTATCAAAAATCATTGTGAAATGGTTTAAGGGCAAGGAAATGGCCCTTGCAATGGGTCTTGAAATGGCGATGGCCCGTCTGGGTACCGGTCTTGCCATTGGCACATCGCTGCCGATCGCCAGGGCCTTTGACAAGGTTTCTCAACCTATCTTGCTTGCTCTGGTTCTGCTTTGTATCGGTCTGATTTCTTTCTTTATCTATACATTCATGGATAAGAAGCTGGATGCCGAGGATGCTGCTTTTGCCAAGGACAATTCGATTGTTGATGTTGAGGAATCCTTTAAACTATCCGACATCTGGAAAATTTTCACCAACAAGGGCTGGTGGTATATTGCCATTCTTTGTGTTCTTTTCTATTCAGCAGTTTTCCCATTCCTCAAATATGCACAGGACCTGATGGTGAATAAGTTCGGAGTGGCTGAGCAGCTTGCGGGCTCTATTCCTGCATTATTGCCCTTCGGAACAATCCTTCTTACTCCGTTGTTCGGGAATTTATACGACAGGAAAGGCAAAGGCGCTTCCATTATGCTGCTTGGAGCCGGAATTCTTGTTTTCGTTCATGCCATGTTCTCCATACCATTCCTAAACCAGGTGCCTGTTGCCATTTTCCTGATTATCCTGCTGGGAATCGGCTTCTCCTTAGTTCCTTCTGCCATGTGGCCATCGGTTCCGAAAATCATACCTGAAAAACAACTGGGAACCGCTTATTCAATGATTTTCTGGGTACAGAACTGGGGTCTGATGGGTGTTCCTGCACTCATCGGCTGGGTGCTTGACAAGTATTGTATAACCGGTCAGGTTATGAAAAACGGCATATCGGTTAATACCTATAATTATACCGTTCCGATGCTCATCTTCATGTCATTGGGGATACTGGCCATCGTTTTTGCCGTGCTCCTGAAAGCTGAAGACAAGAAAAAAGGTTACGGGCTCGAACTGCCTAATATTAAACAATAGTGACGAGTGACAAGTGACGGGTGACGGATTTTTGTCACCTGTCACCAGTCACCTGTCACCAGAAATTATTTTATATATGAACGAATTATCTGGTTTGAATCCGCAGTCGGTCTGGAAATATTTCTACGACCTTACGCAAATTCCGAGGCCTTCGGGCCATGAGGCGGCTACAATAGCTTATGTTAAGAAATTTGGGGAAGACCTGGGTCTCGAGACTATTGTAGACGAGGTTGGTAACGTCATTATCCGCAAGCCGGCAACTCCGGGAATGGAGAACAGGCGGGGCATTATTCTTCAGGGCCATCTTGATATGGTTCCGCAGGCCAATTCCGATACCCCTCATAATTTCGTAACCGATCCGATCCGCCCACGGGTGGATGGTGAATGGGTGAAGGCAACCGGGACTACACTCGGTGCAGATAATGGGATTGGAGTAGCTGCTGCAATGGCCGTTATGGCTGCCAAAAACCTGAAGCACGGACCGGTGGAGGCACTGATGACCATCGATGAAGAAACTGGCATGACAGGTGCTTTCGGCCTGAAAGCGGGCGTTATTCACGGCGATATATTCATCAACCTCGATTCTGAGGATGAAGGTGAAGTTTATGTCGGATGTGCAGGTGGTACCAATGCAAACATCTCCATGCCGATCGACCGGGAGCCTGCTCCGGCGGGTGAAAAGGCGATGAAAATTGTTGTTTCTGGCTTAAAAGGCGGACATTCCGGTGTTGATATTAATCTGGAGAGAGGAAATTCCAATAAGATCATGTTCCGGATTCTTTATGAGCTCACTCATCAGTATGGAGTCAGGATCGCTATGGTGGACGGGGGCAATCTCCGGAATGCCATACCGCGCGAAGCTGTTTCCGTGATCATGGTGAAAGATCAGGATATTCAGAATGTGAAAGGAAAGATCGCCGAACTGGCCAAGATGGTGCTTAACGAACTGTCGTCTGCTGATCCCGGGGTTAAAATCCAGGTTCAGGATGCAGAAAAACCTGCAACGGTGATCGGAATGGATGCCGCCTCAAGATTGATCAGGGCGATATACGGTTGTCCGAACGGAGTGATAAGGAT
Source organism: uncultured Bacteroidota bacterium (assembly GCA_903832165.1). Taxonomy (GTDB): domain Bacteria; phylum Bacteroidota; class Bacteroidia; order Bacteroidales; family UBA12481; genus UBA12481. The sequence goes on from CAILAQ010000192.1 coordinate 6,070, forward strand.
GAGTACTGACATGATCGGACTTGTTGAAACGTCGACCAATCTGGCGATTGTGAAATCAGATGAGAATGAGGTGTTTGTCAAATGTCTGCTGAGGAGTTCGGTGGATTCTGCCCGTGAGGACCTTAAAAACATGTTCGCTTCCGTATTTACTCTTGCAGGAGCAAACATTGAGTTCGACGGTGAATATCCCGGATGGAAACCAAACATGGATTCAGCAATCCTGAAAGCCTCCCGCGAGGTTTATCTTAAACTGTATGGAAAAATTCCTGAGATCAAAGCGATACACGCCGGTCTGGAATGTGGTATCCTGGGCGGGGTTTATCCAAGCTGGGATATGCTGTCCATAGGGCCAACAATACGATTCCCGCACTCTCCTGATGAGAAAGTGAACATTGAGACTGTCGGGAAATTCTGGGATTTCCTGGTTAAGATACTTGAAGAAGCTCCTGTAAAATAATATCTGTAGAGACGCATAATTATGCGTCTCTACGTCATGTAAATTGTTGCTTCACGATCGGGTCCTACCGATACGACAGTAACCGGTACCTGGAGATATTCTTCGATAAAACGGATATAGCCTTTCAGATTTTCTGGAAGGCTATTTTTGTCTTTCAGATTGCTGATGTCTTCTGCCCATCCCGGCAGATCGGTAAATACAGGCTCAACACGGGTTTCTGTGTCAAACGGAATCTCAGTGGTGACTTTATCATGAATTTTGTAGGCTGTGGCAACACGGAGTGTATCAAAACCGCTAAGAACATCAGCCTTTGTCATAATCAGACTGGTAACGCCGTTAAGCATTACGGTATACCGGAGAGCTACCAGATCGAGCCAGCCGCATCTGCGGGGCCTGCCAGTGGTTGAGCCATATTCGCGTCCTGTTGTTCTCAAAAGTTCGCCTGTTTCTTCCAGAAGTTCGGTGGGGAACGGACCGCTTCCAACGCGTGTGCAATAGGCTTTAAAGATGCCGATAACATTTCCGATATGGCCGGGTGCAATGCCGAGGCCTGTGCAAGCTCCTGCGCAGGTGGTATTGGATGAGGTGACGAAAGGATAGCTGCCGAAATCGATATCAAGCATGCTTCCCTGTGCTCCTTCAGCCAGAATGCGGCGACCGGCTTTAAGCCATTCATTCACCAGGTATTCACCGTTAACAAATTTAAAACTGCGGATGAAATCTATCGCTGCCAGCCATTCGTCTTCCAGTGGTTGCAGATCAAATGGAAAATCGAACTGTCTGATCTTGCTCAGATGCTGGTCCCTCAGGCACTTATAGCGCTCGAGAAAGCTGTCTTCGAGAATGTCCCCGATCCGGAGTCCCTCGCGACCAGTTTTATCAGTATATGCCGGGCCGATCCCTTTAAGGGTGGAACCGATCTTGCTGTTGCCCTTGCTGGTTTCATAGGCTGCATCGAGCAGTCGGTGTGTAGGCAATATGAGGTGCGATTTCTTAGATATAAACAAATTATGGTGTATATCCAGTCCGAAGCCTGAAAGGCGGTCAACCTCTCTCTTAAACACTACCGGATCAATCACCAGACCGTTGCCAATCAGGTTCAGCTTGTCGGAGTGGAATATTCCGCTGGGAATGGTGTGAAGGACATGCTTCTGGTTATTAAATTCCAGTGTGTGACCGGCATTCGGTCCACCCTGAAATCTGGCAATAATATCATAATCACCGGTAAGCGCATCAACTAATTTGCCCTTACCTTCATCGCCCCACTGCAGGCCTAGAAGAACATCCACTTTCATTATTAATCGTATTAAATGAAAAACTAAACAAACTGAAACGCAAAAATAGAAATTTTAATGGCCTAAACAGGGTTATGACTGTTTGGATTTCTGACAAATCTGACAAGTACCATAAAAATAGAGAGAATGGTGGCTGATCGTGTAATTCATGATCCCCGCTACCGTTTTTTCAATCTCATGAATCCGGGGATCACAATATTCATCAACCCTGCCGCAGGTTGTACAGATGATATGATCATGCTGCTTGAATGAATATGCTTTTTCAAACTGGGCAATGTTTTTGCCAAACTGATGCTTGACTATGAGGCCACAATCGAGCAATAAGTCCATTGTGTTATAGAGCGTTGCCCTGCTAACCCGGTAATTATTGTTCTTCATGTGAATGTAGAGCTGCTCAACGTCGAAGTGGCTGTTCTGGCTGTAAACTTCATCAAGAATGGCAAATCTCTCCGGAGTTTTGCGGTGTCCTTTCCGTTCAATGTATTCTGAAAAGATCTCCTTAACGGTAGTTTGAATAGTTGTGACTTTCATAAATTATGAATCTTCTATTTTTTCCATTCGTTTAACGGAATCTACACCTTTAACCTTGCTGAGAGTTAGGATCATGTTATTAATATCCTCGGTATTATGTACATACAAATCGAAAGTAGCCTCGAAAACCCCATCATGGGAATCCAGGTTCATCGATCTTATATTAACATTCAGCTCCTTGGAAATTATGTTTGTTATATCATTGGCTATTCCCAGCCGGTCAATGCCGCTCATGTTCAGGCGGGCAAGGAAAGCCATGATTTTATGGGAGGTCCATTTAGCGGCGACGATATGATCGCCCTGGCTGGTCATTAATTTACTTGCTATCGGGCAGGTGGTTTTGTGGATAATGATTTCCGAAGATTCATCATTCCGGTAGCCGATAACCGCATCTCCCGGTATGGGTTCGCAGCATCTGGCCAGACGGAATTCATTCCCTTCCGGATTTTCCTGAATCACCAGGCTGGCATTTGAATCGGAATCGATAGGCAACTGTTCTGTCTTTTTCGAGCTGAAAAACTGGAGATCCCAAAAACGGATCGCTTTGCTTTTTGATCTTTTCCTGAGTATCTGCCTGATTTCCTCCAGCGGAATTTCCTGTCTGCCTAGTATCTGGTACAAATCGTCCTTGCTGTTCACCCTGTATTCATCAAAGAGCTTTCTGAAAACGCTGGCCTGTGGTCTGTAATTTAATTGCTTAAGCTGCTCTTCAATAGTTTTCTGACCGCGGAATATCTGTTTGCGGCGTTGTTCCTTGAATGAGTCCTTGATGGAGGATTTCGCTTTTGCTGTTTTAGCGAATTCCAGCTGTTCAAGCTGCGGACTTTGTATGTCGGAAGTGAGAATTTCAACCTGATCACCGGTATTCAGGAGTGTTGAAAGAGGCAGGAGTTTGTGATTAATTTTGGCGCCGATAGCTTTTCTACCGACTTCTGTATGAATTTCATAGGCAAAATCAAGAGCTGACGAATTTTTTGGAAGTATGATTTCCTTGCCTTTTGGAGTAAATGTAACCATCTCTGCATCAAAGAGGTTGAGCTTGAAGTCCTCCAGGAATTCGACATCTCCGGCTTCCTGCTTTTTCAGCATGTCCGATACGCCTTTCAGCCACCGGTCGAGCTCTCCTTCTTTTGAATCTCCGGTTTTATATTTCCAATGGGCGGCAAACCCATGTTCTGCAATGTCATTCATTCTTTCCGATCGGATCTGAACTTCGATCCATTTTCCATGCGGACCCATGAATGTTGCATGAAGAGCTTCGTAACCGTTTGCTTTTGGTCGGCTTACCCAATCGCGCAGCCGGTCGGTTTTTGCTTTATAAAGTTGTGTGATAGTCGAATAAATATGCCAGCATTGGGTGATTTCCGGTATTCTGGCCTTTGGCTTGAAAACTATTCTGACAGCAAGAATGTCATAAATCTGTTCGAATGGTACATTCTTCTCCTGCATTTTACGCCAAACCGAATAAATCGTTTTAGGCCTGCCATAAACTTCCAGCCTGAACTTTTCTTCTTCAAGCTTTGCCTTTACCGGCTCAATAAATTTATGGATAAAATGACTCGATATCTTCTCGGAGTGGTTGATCTTATTGGCCAGTTCGGTATAGACTTCCGGATTTTTATATTTCAGGCTGAGGTCTTCCAGCTCTGTTTTGATGGTATACAATCCGAGGCGGTGCGCGAGGGGTGCAAAAAGATAAAGTGTTTCACTGGCGATTTTTATCTGCTTCTTACGCGGTAATGCCTGCAGAGTTCTCATGTTGTGCAGCCGATCAGCCAGTTTTATCAGAATAACCCTTACGTCGTCGACAAGAGTCAGGAGTAGTTTGCGAAAGGTGGAGGCCTGCAGTGACGAGTCGCCATCAAGCACGACAGTAATCTTTGTCAGCCCGTCGATAATAGCCCTGATCTGAGATCCGAATTCCTTTTCAATATCATCCAGAGTATATTCAGAATCCTCTACGACATCGTGTAATAGAGCACTTACAATGCTTCTGGTCCGGAGCCCGATCTCTTCTGATACGATCCTGGCAACCGATATGGGATGCAAAATATAGGGTTCGCCTGATTTTCTTTTCTCGGTGCCATGAGCCTTTGATGCAAAAATAAAGGCTTTTCTGATCAGGTCTTTATCTGCTTTGATAAGGCTCTTCGGCAAGCCATTCATCAACTCATCGAAGGCTTCCTGAACTTTATTTTTTTCTTCTGCGGTTAACTCAAACATCGGGAATCTGTTTCCACCGTGAAAATACTAAATCAAACCGAGCTTTTCATGGGCCCGGCCGCTACCACTGTCATATTTGTATGATTCAGGTGTTTGCATGCGAGGTTCCTGATTTCTTCAGGGGTAATGGTGTTGATTAATTCCATGAAAACACTCAGGAATTTCAGATCCAGATCATGCATCCACAAGGCCCGCATCTGGTCGGCCAGCTGGAAAGGCCCGTCGAGCGACCGTTGAATCTGCCCGGTGAGATAATTTCTGACAAGCTCAAGCTCTCCTGGTTTTACCGGGTCAGTGCAAAGCCGGTCAATCTCCTTCTGGCATTCGGTAATTGTTTCTTCCCAGACTTCCGCCCCGACAGTGGTTCCGATAACAAAGTATCCTGAATCCCTGAGAGAAAGGAGGTGTGATGCGATTCCATAAGTATATCCTTTTTCCTCGCGGATATTGCTCATCAGGCGGGATCCAAAATATCCGCCCAGAATGGTGTTGACAATCGTCAGCCCCATGAAATCCGGATGCAATCGGTTGAACAGCGGTTTTCCAATGCGGATAGCGGTTTGAACAGCATCATCCCGGGTGATAATACTTCGTTTCGGTATCTCGGGCATAATAGCAGGCAATGCCGGAGCAACGATTTTATCTGTATTCCTGTTTGCCGGCCAGTTTAACCCGAAAAACTTATCGACCAAAGGCAGGTATTGATCCGGGTTCGGGCCGGTGATCATAATCCTGCAATTGGACTGATCATAGAAACGCGAGTGGAATCTGGAGAGATCTGCCGGATTTAAAGGTTCTATATCTGCAATTTCACCGACTATGCCGTAAGGATGTTTTTCTCCGAATATCTGCTTGTTGAATTGTTTGCGCGCCAGGCTTTCCACGCGCTGATCATCCACCTTCATTGATTCAACCCGGTTGGCCTTTATAATATTCAGCTCTTCCTGCGGAAAAGAAGGATGGATCAGTACCTGAGCCATTAAACCGAGCACAGGTTCCAGATGTTTTTCGAGGCTGTGGATAGTGATATCGGCCTCGTCGCGGTCAGCTGATATATTGAAATAGCTTCCGTAGAACTCAAATTCTTCGGCTATCGTTCCACCGGATAGTTTTCCGGTTCCTTCCGGTATCATCTGGTTGGTCAGTGAGGCCTGAAATGTCTTATCCTGATATCTGCTCCCGGCTTCAAAAACCAGATCAACACGGCAAACAGGTTCAGTGCCTGCCGGGATAATCACGACAGGTATACCGTTGGATAAACGGGTATTTTCGGTAATCGTCAGCGGGAGGCTCGTTATAGTTTTAATGCCCGGCATTTTTTTTCTGTTCATCCTATTTCTCCCCGTTATTATTGTATACAAGACACGAACAGCTTGATTCCAAAAGCGCTTTCCCTGCAGATTCCTTAATTTCAGCCACTGTAACCGACCGGATAAGATCCATTTCACGAGCAATCATATCGGCATTGCCAAGCCATTCAAAATAAGCCAGGTTCATTGCTTTATTCTGGACATTCATATTACTGAACAGAAACTGAGATTCCGCCCTGTTTTTTACCTTATTCAATTCTCGCTCAGCGATAGGCTCAGTGATGATCCTGGCGATCTCTTCGTGAACCGCCTTAATGCCTGATTCGGGAGTTACTCCGCTTGCCAGCCTTCCGCTGATCACAAACAGGCCAGGATCGCGGTCGCCGGTAATGTAGGCATCAATATCGCTGAATAATTTCCGGTCCTTGACCAGCCGGAGGAATAGCCTGGCCGACATCCCGTTGGAAAGAATATCTGAAAGCAGATCCAGAACATAATATTCGCGGCTGAACCTGTCGCCCATGTGCCAGGCAATATAGATCGCCGGACTTGGAACCGGACGCTGAACTTCAAGATAACGGGAGTCGGTCTGAACAGGCTCCTGAGGTATATTCCGTTGCTTTATTTCCCTCGAAGGGATCGGTCCGAACCATTTCTTTGCCAGTTCATGAGCCTCTTCCGGTTTGATGGATCCCGACAGGGTTAAAATGGCATTGTTCGGGGCATAATGGCCAAAGAAAAATTTTTTCACATCAGACAGGCGGGCATTCTCTATGTGACTGATCTCTTTGCCAATGGTTGACCATAGATACGGGTGAACCTTATAAGCGAGCGGCTTAAGATAGAGCCAGGCGTCGCCGTATGGCTGGTTCAGGTA
>CAILAQ010000193.1 GCA_903832165.1 uncultured Bacteroidota bacterium
TGGAGTTTTTTGGTACAACAATATTCAGCCTCTCCGGATTCATGAAGGTCAGATCGTATTTCCAAAGGTAATATCCGCGGTCCTCAAAAATCAGGAAGTTATTCCGATACCGGAACAGATGCGTCACTATCGGCCGGTAGTCAACCTGTTCAAAAGCACGGTTAATAAAAGGAATGTTCGCATTAGGGTTATATCCATTTCCCCAGCCTTCGGAAGGGATATCTGGTATGGAGCTGTGGCGAAATGTTTTAGCCGGACCTGATCCGCCAAATTTTCCACGATCGTATGACTGATGGATGACCGTTGGAATTGCCACGGTGTCGCTGAAATTCACAACCACATATTCCACATAGATTCCATTGTTATATGCCCATTTAAAGATTCCATTTTTCCCCAGAACCAGTTGCAGGTCGAACAGGTTTTGCTCCCAGCCGCTGAAGACACGAGGTTCCCCAATCTTAATCCCATTGTCTTTGAATTCCACGCTGACCATGGATTTTGCATCCATCAGGTGTACCCAGCCCAGGGCATCCTTAAACAGCTTTGTCCTTCCTTCGGCCGGCTTTTTCTCAATAATATTCCCATTCAGATCCATTAAAATCAACTGTGGTTTCAATATGCTTTTATCGGCATAACCGACTACCCACATTTTATCCTGATCGAATTCGTAATCACTGACATAGAAATTCTCCCGTCGCAAAACCTGATTGTATTTCCCCCCTTCAATCACCACCTCTTTGATGGATTTCACCTTAGGCTCCAGCATAATTTCGAGCGGTTCCTCGGGGTATCTGCTGATAATTAAGGAGTTGGATTCGTATGCGATATGCGTGAACTTAATCGTCGCCGGCATCCGGTTGATGGTTATGCTGAACTGGCCATTCTGGTTAGTGGCAGTGGTGGCCTTTCCTTTCTCGGTCGATAGGTTTACTGAGCCAATCGGCTGCCCGGTTTTTGCATCCGTAACGGTCCCGGTTATGATTTTCTGCCCGAACAGCAGGTTCCCCGTACCGACACACAAAATCACTAAAAACAAATAAATTTTCATTCGTTTGAATTTAAGTAAATGATAATCAGAACTGCGGGGGATTTTCAGAATAAAGTTACACCTTTTTATTTATTTCCCAATGGCCTCCTTTGTCGGGACCTATTCTTTTGAGCTTTCCTGCTTTTTTCAAATTCTCCAGATTTCTTTCCACTGATCGCTCAGTAATCCCAATGATAGCGGCAATTTCCGGAATTGTAATCCGATTATTGCTTTTAATAAGATTCAATATTTTCACCGACGTTTTCACCGACGTTTTCACCGACGTTTTCACCGACGTTAATTTTCTATTACGTGTTATCTTATAATGACTTGGAGCATCTCCAATAATAGCGGTCTGAGCTTTCTTTTTAAACACTATACGGAAGGATATTCCTGGTTCTTGCCATTCAAGATTTATGTCGGGGTAATTTTGAAGTTCATCCGAAATAATCAACAGGCCATTTCCCCATTGCTCAATAATCCCCATACGTTTAAATACGGGGGCTAATATCTTATTCCGAATAACTGACTGGCCGGCACCCATATCACTGAAATCAACCGATGGAGCTAGTTTCCCAGGACTGGTAATTTCAATTTTGTCATCAAAGATTGCAATCTTGATGTCTTGCCCGGATATTGAGTAATCTCGATGGATCACGGATTATGTAAAGCCTTGTATTATGTAAAGAATGCACCATAAGTCATTGTTACAGTGCATTCTTCTTTATGTTACACTTTACATAATATTTTAGTATTTCTGTTGTAATTCTTTTAACCAAGAGAGCAGTTCTCCATCTTTCTGCCAGGTTGATTTCTTATTTGTAACGATGGTTGGATTCACTTTTTGAAGCGCTTCCAATTTCTTTTTTGAACTTGCACGTGCATACACCTCCGTTGTAGTCGTAGATGAGTGCCCCAGAAAATCGCGTATATAAACAAGATTAATGTCTGCTTCGAGCATGTGCATCGCTTTTGAGTGTCTAAACGTGTGACAACCAATTTTATCGGGGATTAAAGTTGGTTCCACTTCTCTTGCCATTCTTGCATACTTATGTACGATATCCAATATGGCAACTCTTGACAAACGGTTACCTTGTGGATTGCCAAATAGTGGATGTGCACGGTTTTGTGTTTCCAACAATCTGTTTTCCAACATAAAGCGTTTGAGGTTCTTTACCTGATTGGAGGATAATGGAACGATTCTTACTTTGCTGCCTTTTCCTAAAAGTCTGATTGTGTTGGTTTCATCGAAGCGTAGATCTGACGGAGAAAGGTTCGCCAATTCCTGAACCCTGGCCCCACTGTCATACAACAGTCCAAGTAATGCAAGGTCGCGTCTTCCATATTTGTTTGTGATATCAGGCTGTTTAAGAAGAAGTTTCAAACCTTCAACAGTCAAATACGCCATTTCAGGAGAAGAATACCTTTTAAAGCGGACAGATAATATCTCCTGCCATTCCTTCAACCCATTTATATCCCTGTATTGTAAAAAGCGGAAGAACGAGTGCAAAGCTGCAAGTCTGGCATTACGAGTGGACGCACCGCATTTACGCTCTTTTTCCAACCATTCAAGAAAGTTTATTACTCTTTGTTTGGTTATATCCTTGAGATACAGTTTCTCCGGTTTAATACACTCCTCCGACTTCATGTACTTAAGGAAGATCGTAAATGTGTGACTATAAGCCTGTATGGTATTCCCGGATACGCCACATTCAACAGGTAAATACCGCGATAAGTAGTCGGTTAAATATTTTGAGAAGTCAGTCGGTTTCATGGTTCATCATCATTTTCAGGTTCAACATTATTAATGTCAATGTCGATATCCGGGAATATATATTTGTAGGCTTCATCCACCTTCATAAGTAGATTCGGATACATTTCCGATGTTAACCGGACATACTTGTTTGTTGCTTCCACCGATTGATGACCTATAAAAGTCATAAGGATAGGCATGGAGTAGTAAAGGTCCAAGCCTGCTTCAGACATTCTGACCAGCGTATTTACGCAAAAAGTATGGCGAAGGTCATGTAGTCTCGGCCCTATGCCGCGTCCTTGATAAGATATGCCAGCCTTAAAGAGTATGGTTCGAAAAATTTCATACACGGTGCAAACTTTGCAGGAACTGCCATCGGGTGCGGTAAAGAAAACAGATTCAGAGTCGATATTTACAGACTGATTCTGTTTATACATGAGGTAGTCCTTGAAGACTTCAACCAGCGAGTTGGACAATGGTACGGCACGGTCGCAACCATTCTTGCATTCATGCAGTATTATAAAACCTTGTTCAAGGTTTACATCTTTGTGCTTTAGCTTTAAAGCTTCTCCTACTCTTAATCCGGTACCATACAAAAGCCTGATCAGGGTAGGCATCACGCATATCTGCGAGTACATATACCTACGTTTGACAAAAAGCTTGTCGCAGGCTTCAAAAATGGAGCTTATTTCTTTTTTCGTATATATGTGCGGAGTAAATGTACTGCTGTATTTAGGCAACTTCGGGATATACGAGTCATATCCGATCAATTGCAGGTAAGCGGAAAACTGCCTGAGGATGGATATCCGGATGTATCTGTTGCATTCGGATTCTTCAGGGAAGGGCTTGCTCCACTGGTCAAACAGTTCTTTGGATATACCAGTCTTTGTTTCTTCATGTTCAATGGTTAGTGTATCAAAACGGCGAAGCCGCTCGTCCGTATCTTCCATTTTGAAGCCCAATGAACGCTTATAATCTATATACTGCTTTATCAAGTCAGCATATATTCCATGGTTAAAACTCTTGCTGGTCATACAGGTTGTCGTAAAATGAAGATGGAACACAAGGGACATCCAAAGTGCACTGTTTGAGGAGTTTCATATCTACGCGCAGGTAGCTCATTGTGGATTCCGAAGTCGAGTGGCCGAGAATCTCTGAGATTACCGGCAAGGACTCGTTGGATTTGAGAAGATTGCTGGCCAAACTGTGGCGGAGAGCATGAGGGCCATGCTTACGGTCCTTGAAACTGACTCCGGCCAGTCTAAAATAATCGGAGATTGTGCGATTCATTCCTGTGCAGGTCGTTTGTCCATAAGGGGCATGGGCTGTAATAAAAATGTAGGGAAGATCTATATCCGGACGACCATATTTCAGATATTCGATAATGGCATTACCAACCTCTTCCGATAAGGGAAGAACAACCTTCTTTGATGTCTTCAACTGTATGACAACGATGTTGTTATGCTCCCAATCCAAATTGCAGTGTCGCATTCCAACAATATCTGAAACTCGAAGGCCATATCTTGCCGCCAACAATATCATCGCGTAATCACGCTTTCCTTGTGGGCAACCTCTGTTTATTGTATTTATCAGGGCGTTAACTTCTTCCTGCGTATAAACCGATTGTATCTTCGGCTGGTAGATGTTGCGGCATTTCAAAAGTGACATCCAGTATTCCTCACGATTATTCTGTAACAAATTGCTGGAACACAGATAACGGAAAAAAACACGAATGGTCATAATTGTGTTGTTTCTGTCTATGGAATTTTTCTTCTCATTAACCTGTTTGACATATTGAATCAGGTTTTGAGCGGTAATGTCCTTGACTTGATTATTGGCGGCAGCAAGATGCTCATAAAGTGTATTTATACGGTCCCTGTACCGACTTATGGTTGATTCTGTACGCATGGTAGAACGAGCATATTCTATGAATTGATTAAAAGGCTCGCCGAGTAGGCCAACAAAGACAATTGGCGTAATCATAAAACGGCGTTTTCTAATGAATCCATGCTCAAGAAAGTCCGTCAATACTGCTATATGACGAACTTTCTCTTTTTGAGGGCGGGTTAATTCCTGGTGATCCTTTACGTCAAAACGGTTATTCAAGTAAGATTCGCCAATAATTCGATCGTAAAGAGGCATCCCCTTCACTACCATATAGGCTTGAAGATATTCCCAGGTTATAGAATATCTTTTAATACA
>CAILAQ010000194.1 GCA_903832165.1 uncultured Bacteroidota bacterium
AATTCTGATTGCCTCCCAGGCCAGCAGATCAACATAAGCCCCGGTACCCGGGTTAATGGTGCTTTCAAAGGCATGACAGAGGACATCAAAGCCTGTGGTGGCTGTTACAAACTCAGGAACAGTAACCATCAGATCAGGATCAACGATGCAGACCTGCGGATAGAGAATGTTATTATAAAGTGCCGATTTATCACGTGTTTCCGGGTTAGTGATCACTGCAACCTGGGTCACTTGCGAACCTGTTCCGGAGGTGGTTGAAACCGCAATGACGGGCAGCAATTTTGCCGGATCGGGCTGAGGAGTCTTATAAAACAGGTAATCCCAGCTTGTACCCGGGTGTGTAGCTTCCACCGATATAGCCTTTGCCGTATCCATGCTGGAACCTCCGCCGAGCCCGATAATAACCTGAGCTCCAAATTTCCTGGCCAGCAAAGCGCCGGCTGAAATGACTGCAATGGTTGGATTGGGTATCACCCCATCGAAATGAGCCACCGAAATTCCTTTGGAGGTAAGAATAGCCCTCACTCTGGTATATTGCTCAATCAGCGATGGATTGGCTGCTTTGGTTGTTACGAGCAGCACCTTGTTTCCATAGGGCAATACAACATCTGCCAACTCGTTAATCCGACCCTTGCCAAAGAGAATTTTCGTTGACTGGTGGTAGTTAAAGTTCTTCATTTGATTGTTGATAGTTTAAAATATTGATACTGATAATTTGGGTGTCGCTCCTTTTCGCGTACACACTAAAGCAGCTATTTCAGTTGCTTTCTGATGAACAAGTGACAGTGGTAAATTCAATAATATTCCGGCGGTAAAAACTGCAGTGCAGGCATCGCCGGCTCCCACGGTATCTGCGACCTCAACTTTGGGCGCCTCAGCAAAGGAGAAATCATGCGGGCTCACAATCATGCTGCCTTTACTGCCCATGGTATAAACGATAAATTTCAGATCCATTCTGCTGATCAGTTGAACAAGCTGATCGCGGATCTCTCCGCTCAAACCGGCATATCCGGCAACTACCGGAAGTTCATCGTCATTCAGCTTAAGAACATCACAAAGCCGGATGGACTGCATGATGGTCTCTCTGGTATAGTATTGTTGCCTCAGGTTAATATCAAAAATTTTCAGGCATTCCGGCTTTACTGATGACAACAGTGAGATTATGGAGTGCTGCGATTCCGGATCGCGCTGGGCAAGGCTGCCGAAACAAACGGCATCCAGATTTCCTGCAAGCTCCTGAATATCCTTTGTCCAGGCGATATGATCCCAGGCCACCTGCTCATGGATTGTATAATCAGGATGTCCCTGCTCATTCAGCGTGATGCTCACCCGGCTGGTGGGATACAAATTTTTCTGAATATAGCGGTCCGACAGGCCCAGTTCATTTACATTGGCCTCAAGTTCCCGTCCCAGGTCATCATCACCGATGGCGCTGATGACAAAACACTCGCAGCCGGCCTGCATGGCATGATAAGCAAAATTACAGGGGGCCCCGCCCAGCTGCTTGCCCGATGGCAGCATATCCCAAAGCAATTCACCGATTCCTGCAATAATTGGTTTCCTGTTCATCGGAAAAGGTTAGAGGTCTATCATGACTTTCATGGTTTTGTCCCCCTGATGTTCTATAAACTGATAGGCTTCCGGATATTCAGCGAAAGGAAAACTCCGCGTAAGCAGCGGGGCTGTGATTATTTTTCCTGAAGCGATCATCTCAACGGCGGTTTCATAGTCCTCCTGACGGTACATCATGGATCCAAAAACATTCAGTTCATGCTCACCGAGGTAAAACATGTTAACCACCGGATTTTGGGAGTAAACTCCGAGGATGACAATATCCCCACCCTTTTCCACAAACTGCATCAGCACATCAATGGAGGCCTGAACACCTGCCGCTTCAAACCCGACCTGAAATCCCTCTCCGCCAAAAAATTCTTTAATGCATTCCTCAAAAGGGGTTTTTAAAATATTTGCTGTTCCCGCAATTCCGCACTGCCGGGCAATATCGAGTCGGAAATCACTGACATCGGTAATCAGTACTTTTGCAGCACCCCGGGCTTTAGCAAACTGGGCAACGAGGTTCCCGATGGTTCCTGCCCCTGAAACCACCACATTTTTTCCTTTTAATGAAGCCACCCGGTTCGTTGAATGGGCCCCAACTGCCGCCGGCTCAATCATCGCTCCCTGCTCAAAGGTCATGGAATCGGGAAACGGGACAATCCTGTCGTCAGAAACCACGAAAAGATCCTGTGCCACACCCGGTGCCTGAAAACCCTGAACCTTCAGCTCCTGGCAGGCATTATATTGTCCGCGCAGGCAGGGACCGCATTTTCCGCAAACCAACTGTGGCCTGGCCGTGGCCCTCATCCCCGGTTTCACTTTCATGACACCGCTTCCCACAGCCTCCACCACAGCTGAATATTCGTGACCCTGAACCACAGGGTATGGAGTGGCGGGATGCTTACCATGAAAAACATGGATGTCAGAACCGCATACCCCTATCTTCTTAATTCGTAATAAAATTTCATTCTCTTTTACCGGTCCGGGTTCAGGAATTTCCCTGAATTCAATTTCCCCGGGCAAAATCATAATCGCTTGTCGCATAAATTAATGTTTAAGAAAAAACTGAATAAAGGATCGCCAGGGCAATGATCAGCATACCGGCCCATAAACGCGGATCTCTGATACCGGCAAATTTATGTTTGGTAAGCACGGCCAGAGGGCTTTCCCACGTATACTTTGCAATAACTTCCGGATCAGGCCGGGGAGTTAAATAACTCACTGCAAAATAGATAATCGTACAAAGAACAAACAGCCACCAGGCCTGCATCATAAACGGCTGGTGCAAACCTTTGGTCAGGTACATGTAACCGCTGATGGGTTCGAAATCAATACAAAAAAGAGTGACCCCAAGAATTAATCCTGTGATAAGGGTAACTATTGCTGCCTGTTTTGTTCCTCGTTTGGAAAAAACTCCGAACAGCATAACTACGGCAACAGGTGGGGCAATGGCTCCGGCGATTTTGTTTATGGCTTCAAAAATACTGGTAAAATGGCTTCCCTGAGTCGACCAGGCCATGGCCAGAATCATCACGCAAACAGCAGAGATTCTGCCAACCAGTATCTGTCTCTTATCACTTGTGGCAGGATTAATCCTTTTCACGATATCAAAAGCAACCAATGTGGCAGAACTGTTCAATGCTGCTGAAATCGTACTCATCAGACCGGCCATAAGAGTCGCTGCCATCAATCCTTTCAGTCCGACAGGAAGGAGCTCATTAATCATCACCGGGAATGTCTGATTTGCATTGGTACCAATAATGTCCTTAAACAGAACATAGCCGATGACACCAGGCAGAACGAGGATAAATACAGGGAGGATCTTTAAAAAACCAGCAAAAAGTGGTCCCAATTGAGCCTCATTCAATGTTTTAGCACCAAGAACTCTTTGAACATGCGTTTGATCCGAGCACCAGTACCATAAACCCAGTACAGGATAACCCAGGAGGCAGGCGTACCAGGTGAGCCCCGATTCAAAACCTCCTTCGCCCAAAGCTTTTAAACTATCCTGTGTATGCAGCATTCTCAGCTGTCCCGGCTTAAGGTGTTCCTTAAACTGGGCCAGGGTATGTATGCCTTTATCAGGCAATGCCATAATAGCAATAACGGTCAGCAATAAAGCACCGCCAATGAGAAATACAGTCTGGATTGATTCAGTCACCACCACAGCCTTAAGTCCTCCGGCGACAGTATAAATAGTGGTTACCAGTGAGATGATCAGAATCGAGGTAATCACATTTATTCCGAAAAAAGCTTCGATCACCACCGCACCTGCATAAAGGCTCATGCCTATGTGCACAAACAGGGCGCCGATAATTCCAATAAATGCGAGTACTGTCCTGGATCCGGGGCCGTATCTCTTTTCCAGGAATTCCGGCAGGGTTGATATCCTGCTGGTAAAGTAGAACGGGGCAAAAACCAACCCGAGCAATATCAGGGTGATAACTGCCAGCCACTCGAAATTCCCCCAGACCAGCCCTTCATTGTATCCAGATGCGGCCAGTCCCACCAAATGAATCGTGGAAATATTCGAAGCAAAAAGTGCCGCGCCAATCATAGGCCATTTGAGTCCGCGACTGGCCAGGAAATAGCCGTCGCTGGTCAGCTTCTTTAACTTCACTGATAAGACACCAATCAAGAGGATACCCAGAAGGTATGCAATGACAATGATTGAATCGATTAGACTAATAGTACCGTGCATGTCATAATTTTTAATTAAACAAGAAACAGGTGGGATTTTCCACCTGTTTCATATCTTGTTATCTTCTCAATAATTCACTGATAAAATTCAATAAAAGACCTGCGATTCGACCAGCTAAATCTAAATAAAATTAAAGGGAAATTAAATCACTTTTTTGGCATCTTCATGCATTATCTTTCCACCACAGCCGGCGCACAATTCCTCAATTACCGGTAGCGTTCCGGAAAATCGGAAGTAAGGCCAACACTGCCAAAGTCAATAGTTTTAAAGCCGAGCTTCCATGCGGGTGAATCGGGCCGGAGCCGGAAATCTTTCCTGGCAGGGTCCACAAACAGGGGATCGGCCGAGACTGCATTCTGGTTGCGGACAGACTTCCCGGGAGGAAGTACCTGGGCAAGTCCCTGCTTTTTGAGATTCTCCACAAAGACTGAGCTGCCTTCAGGATTGCCGGCGCTGTAAAAGATATTGCAGTCGGAATCGAACTGGCTCAAAGTTGCGCCGCGCATGTCGAGCAGATATTTCACCGACTCAGATGTATTGTAAATGATATTGTGCTGAAACCTCCCCTGGGCCCCTTCCCCAAACATAAAGTGGCCGGTTTGACTGGGCCATCGCCGGGTGGAATTATCAACCATGATATTGTCTTCTATAAAGTTGACCCGGTTTCCAGGATTGATGGCCGGGAGTGCGCAGTCGTAAATCAGATTTTCGGAAATCAGAGTTCCCTGCGCGGAGCCATCGAGGCGGATAGCAGCATCAGCCCTGTTGTTCCGGATATCATGGATAATATTCCGGCGAACAATGTTTCCTTCGCTCACCCCTGTCAGGTTGATGCCGCCGCCATCGGCCCCTTTGCCCAGAATGCGGTATATCATATTTTCTTCGATCACATTGTTCCGGACATGTAAAAACGGCACTATATAATCGAAAGTTCGCGCGCCGCCGATCTCATTCCAGCGGATCAGCCGCGAGCACTCCCGGTTATCCTTGTACTGAGGATCGAAATGCATGTCCCTTACCCCGGCACATAAAATAGCTTTGCGCGGCATGTCGTGAATAAGGTTGTTGGCCACCCTGTTCTCGCTGCTCTGCCAGATGATGATGCCGTGTGAATGCCAGTAAATCTCTCCCAGGTCGTGAATATGGTTATTGATTACCTCGTTGTGATGGCTGACATCTTTAACTCCCGGACCATAACCGCAAATGAATATCCCTACCTGTCCGAGGTGGTCAAAGAGGCTACGCTGCACTTTGTTGTACTGGCTGTGCAGATCGAAACGCAAACCTGTTCCGCCGCTCGCGGTGAAATGACACTCGTCGACCAGGCAATGCTCCGTGGCCCGGAAACGCACCAGTGCCGTAGCTTTATCAAACATCTCCCAGTCGTGCTGTATCCCGGCATCGCTGGCGGTCCAAACATCACGGTCCCCGTTGACGAAAGTCAGCCCCCTGAATATCAGGTTGGTAACAGGATTATCCACCGGGCCCATCACATCCACTTTCCCTTCCACACGAATCAACTCGGTTAACCGCGGAGCAATGATGTTTTCACCGGGTTTATCGCCTTTTGGCCATAAGTAAAGGCAGCCTTCATGGGTATTGAGCACCCATTCACCTGGTTCGTCAAGAGCTTCTGGTACGTTTTCCACCCATGCCGATTTCAGGAGCAGATCGCCCTCTTCCGGTTTTAGCGGCTTCATTCCCCCGCCGATGGGATCCATCGGATAGGTAGCCGGAAGGGTGGTCACAGCTTCGCACTTCTCTTCATCTACTGATTTAAGTACCAGCATATCCATAGTCCAGGGGCCCCATGCTGCGATCTTTATTTCTATGTCATCGAGGTTTGGCCAGTTATGCAGTGCCCCTTTGGGAAAACGGAGCAAACTTTTAATTTCCGGGGAAGCAAAAGTTACCACCCAGAAATCTTTATCGTCGTTGGGATCAAAGCCTGGCGGTGGCTTGAAGCCTTCTGAACAGGCACGGGGAAGCAATAGTCCATCCTCGAATAAAGCATGAAAGCGCCAATTGCCTCCTTTTGTCCCGGGGAGGTCGGTCACCCAAACCTTGCCTTGTGCAGCAGGCGGAAAAGCGGATGAGTCATCAAGCTTTCGCCACCCGCTTATCTTAACCCCACCGCTAAAAACGGGCGTTTCACCCGGATATGCCGCAAAGGTAATCAC
>CAILAQ010000195.1 GCA_903832165.1 uncultured Bacteroidota bacterium
CCCAATGGTGCTATTTTTGTACAAAATTAATAAATGAGACAGCTTACCAATGAGGAACATGGACGCCTGGATATTGACGGATTTAAGGCAGCTGATAAAAATCCCGTTATCTTAATTCTCGACAACATCCGCAGTCTCAATAATATAGGTTCAATATTTCGATCATGCGATGCATTCCGGGTTGAAAAGTTGGTCCTGTGCGGCATCAGCACCCCTCCGCCTCACCGTGATATTCATAAAAGTGCTCTCGGAGCTGAACTTTCGGTTGCCTGGCAGTACTTTGAAAACACAACTGATGCTATAGTTGACCTGAAATCAAAAGGCTACCATGTTTTTGCAGTGGAGCAGACCACCCTGACCACCCCCCTCAACGAATTCAAGGCAGAAGGGAAGCTGGCATTTGTTTTCGGTCACGAAATCCACGGCGTTTCACCTGAAGTACTGGCTGTATGCGAAGCTGCAATTGAAATACCTCAGTATGGCACAAAACACTCACTTAATGTTGCTGTCAGCGTTGGTATCCTGCTCTGGGAAATCATCAGATAATGTGCTAATGTGCCAATGTGCCAATGTGCTAATTAAATAAAGGTTTTGCAGACTTACCTACTTCATCATTTATTATATCCATTATCACATTAGCACATTAGCACATTGGGGTTACTCGATTACGAGTTCAACTAACTCCTTAGTTAAATCAACTAACAATTTAGTTGGACTTTAGACTTTCTCGTTATACATTTGATAATAAAATATAACGAGATGCGCGATTTAACCAAGGCTGAAGAGCAGATAATGCAGGTTTTATGGACTATAGAGCCGGCTTTCGTCAAAGAGGTAATCGCCGGGCTACCCTCTCCCAAACCGGCTTACAGCACGGTATCCACCATAATCAGGATACTGGAATCAAAAGGTTTTATCGGCCATGAAGCATTCGGCACCACACACAGGTACCATACACTGGTGAGCAAGGATGACTATTCGCATTTCTCGATGAAGAAGATGCTGGAGAACTATTTTGATGGCAGCCTCAAGCAAATGGTATCCTTTTTTTCGCGTAAAGAAAGCCTTACCATCAAGGAAATGGATGACCTGTTGAAAATGATGGAAAACATAAAAAAAGAGAAGCCATGATTAATATACCCAACATCATCCTCTCGAATTTTTTTCTGGGCATTATCTGGATCTTCTATGAACTGTTTCTCAGCAAGACAAAAAATTTTCAGGCTAACAGATTCTATTTGCTGGGCGGATCGGTTCTGGCGGTGTTATTACCCTGGCTGCCCTTACAGCTGAAAATCACAGCCCAGATCGATGCCCTTCTCGGATTTCCAATACTTCTCCTCAAAGGAATTACGGTAAATCAATCTCACGCAGCAGGAGTTTCCGGCCATGCCTCTCCGGCATTATTCGAATCGTTACCCGCAACCCTTTATGTTGCCATTATCATCATTCTTGGCATGGTTTCCCTGTTTCAGGTTCTGCGGCTTTTAATATGGGCAAAAACAAAACCGGCAATGACCTGGAATAATCACAAGATTGTGATTCTGGATAAACCTTGGTCAGCTTTCAGTTTTTTCAGGACCATATATTATCCGGCACCTTTTAATCCGGCCAATAAAGAAACCGTGACTATTCTGGACCATGAGAATATTCATACCACCCAGCTTCACAGTGCGGATAATCTGATCATAATGTTTATCCGGATACTATTCTTCTACAATCCATTTATCTACCTTTTAGCAGATAAGCTGAGACTGACGCATGAATTTATTGCCGATGAATCTACGGCTGGAATGGACAAGGCAGAATATTCCCAAACTCTTATCAGGCATCAGTTTATGACACCGCGTCTGAGGGTCATGCACTCATTCAATAATCAATCATTCTTAAAAAGGAGACTCATTATGTTACACAAAACCAAACAAACACGCCTGGCAAGCTGGAAATACCTGCTGGCAGGCCCGCTGGTCAGTGGGATGATCCTTCTGAGCGGCTGGACTTCATCAATCCTGGCTCAGGCACAAAACAAAAAAGAAACTGTAAAGGAAACGACAGTTGGCCAGGACAAGAAAATTGAATCAAAAGAAAACGTCAAGATCGACGTGCCGCCTATGTTCCAGGGGGGCAATCTGGAAGGCTTTTCCAAGTGGATCGGGGAAAATATCAAGTATCCTCAGAAAGCCATTGACGGGAATATTACCGGTAAGGTATATGTCTCTTTTGAGATCATCACTACAGGCGAAGTTATGAATGTAAGTGCTGCAAAGAGCGCAAATCCACTGCTCGACGAAGAAGCTGTGAGAGTAATAAAATCATCGCCTAAATGGAAACCAGCTGAACTCGACGGAAAACCATGCAGTATAAAAATGACTATTCCTGTAAATTTCACTCTTGATGAGAAGAAAAAGTGACAGCCTGCCTGATAAAAAAAGGCTGCCTCGCAATGAGGCAGCCTTTTTTTATTTTAGAGTTGCCAACTTTTCTTCCAAGTTGGCAACTCTAATGCTTTATTTCACCAACGCCGTAAACTTCGGATCTGCAAAGAATTTTCCGAATTCAAGGTCAGTTTTAGCCATCTGTTTCAGATCAGCCTGAGCAGCCATAGCAGCTTCGAGAGATTTGAACATATTGGCAGTTTGTCCCTGGCGGGCATAAACAACAGCCTTCAGGTAATTGGTGAGGCCATTCTGTTCTTTTATGCAATCCAGTGTTTTGAGCGCCTTTGCGTAATCTTTGTTCAGAGCCTGAGCCAATGCAGCATTAAACAAACAAGACGAGCCAAAATTAGTTACAGCCTGGCTGTAGTTGCCCTTCTTGACATTTACGATTCCAATGTTATGATCAACCTGACTTCCGGCGCTTGAAGCACTGCGGAAGAGCCCTTCAGCTTTATCAAAATTACCTTCAGCTAAAGCTACAACACCAAGATTGTTCAGGATAATTGCATCGTCAGCTTTCAATGAATTAGCTTTTTCAATCGCAGTTTTTGCTGTTTTGAAATCACCCTGCTGAGCAGCTGTCATGCCATAATCATTCCAAGCCCTGTAGCAGGTTGGGAATTTTTCTGTAGCAGCTTTATAGATGCCATTCTGAACCTTAACGTCTTTTGTCAGGCTTGCTGCATAAAGTACTTCTTCAACACCAAGGTCAGCAGGCTTACTGGTTGCGATTTTGAGCAGTTCTTCGTCGGATTTGCCAATTACGTCAACGTTCACTGTGAATTTCGAACGACGCAATGAAGGAAGAATCTGCGTAGCCAGTTCAGAGAAAGCAGCTGAAATATTACGAATCTCCTTTTCGCGTACGTCAGGATCATTATACATCGACAGAACACGCAAGATCAAATCTTTATCCTGAATTTTCGATTTGGAAACCATTTCTTTAAAACCGTCCCAGTCTTCAGCCGTGGACATCAGTTTGAAAAATTCAGACTGGTCAGCTTTTGAAACCTTCATAGTTTCAAGTTCCTTTTTGAAAAACTTCGAAGATGTCTGTGACCTGTCTTTGGCCAATTTATCGTTCAGGTCAAGTTTTCCATCCGGAGATGCGTAAGCGGAAACATCTATACCTTTAATATTATAATTCTTCTGCGCATTCGCAGCTTTAACTTTTTCTTTTAAAGCGGTGATATCATCTGATTTCATTTCCGACTTTTTAATTTCGGACTTATTTATATCAAATTTGATATCAGCCTGATACGTCTCGGGAATTATTCTCTGAAATTTATCCGGAGCAACTACTACTTCACCAAGCTGATTAGCAAGGAGTGCAGGTGTTGAAATAACACCATCGGCAACTTTAACAGGTTCAAAAGAAACCTTTTTGGCTTTCATAGAGGCTTCAACCTTAACAATAAGTTCAGACTGGCGCATTTCCTTGGTATACGGAACAGTACCATCATAATTAACTTTTCCGCCTGAAGCATAATTAACCACTTTGTTGTTGTCAGTCACCTTTTCTCCCTGAAGGGTTAATGACTTGAATTCAACATCGCCTGAAGGAGTTTTCAGAACGGGAGTTGCAACAACAATTGCCTTCTTGTTGAAAAACTTCTTAGGATAGGTGGCCTCAAGAGTAAGCCCAACAATCCCGCCATTCATTTCAAGTACCTCTGGTTTAACTTCATACTTAATTCCTGAAGCGGATTTTTTCATCTTGTTCAGACCGCTGCAGCCAGAGAAAACAGCAATGATTAAAATGGCCGCTAAAAAACTCAGGTTCAACTTCTTCATAACTACTAGTTTTATGTTTGTTATTTTCGGTTTCAATGTACGACAAAAATATAAATCTTTTGCTGATCAGTGCAAAAAAACTCTTGATAATCCTAATGGATATTCCTGACCGAAAATTGCATCGATCAGACGGTTATAGTCGTCCTGGCTATTTACGAAATCAATTTCCCTTGTATCAACCACCAAAATTCGCATGGAGGGTTCCTGTCGGAAAAAATCGAAATAACCTGATTGGATTTTCTTCAGATAATCAGAAGTGATGGCCGATTCATATTCCCGCCCCCTGTTCCATATGTTAGTCAGCAGATTGTCAGGATCCTGGTGCAGATATACATATACATCAGGTTTTGGCAAGGATGAGTACATGAGATGAAAAAGCTGAGCGTACAGGCTGTATTCATCACCGGTAAGAGTATTCGCAGCAAAAATCAATGATTTCATGAAGTAATAGTCAGCCACTATAAAAGGGGCAAAAATATCAGGATCGATAAGTTCCTTTTTCAGCTGTGTATATCGGTCGGCCAGGAATGACATCTCCAAAGGAAACGCAAAACGGTCGGGCTCCTGATAGAATTTAGGCAGAAAGGGGTTATCCGCAAATCGTTCCAGGATGAGGTGGCTATTATAATCACTGCTGATTCTTCTGGCCAGTGAGGTTTTTCCGGCGCCAATATTGCCTTCAATAATCACCAATCTGTACCTGCAAGGATATTTCTCAATCAATTCCATTGCCTAAAAATAGAAAATCCCCGCGATTGCGGGGATTTTCTGAGTTTTATATTATCAACCGAAGTGTTAACGACGATCATAATCCCTGCGGGGAGGTCTTCCGCCGCGGTCATCGCGACGATCACGGCTGTCACGTCCACCCCGGTCATCACGCGGTCCTCTCGGACCACGATCAAAAGGAGCCGGTTCAACATAACCTTCCGGTTTTTCGAGAAGTGCTTTTCTGGAAAGCCTGTATTTACCTGACTTTTCATCTATTTCTATCAGTTTCACATCAATCATCTCGCCAACCTTGAGAACATCCTCAACATTTTCAACACGCTGAAATGAAATTTCAGAAATATGAAGTAAGCCTTCCTTGCCCGGGAGAATTTCGACAAATGCACCGAATGCAAGAATCGAAACTACTTTACCATTGTAGGTGAGGCCAACTTCAGGAACAGCGCAAATGCCCTGGATGATTTCCATGGCAGCTTCGATGGCTTCTTTGTCAGGAGCAGCCACTTCAATATACCCAATACCATCTTTCTCTTCAATGGTGATGATGGTATGGGTGCGCAACTGAATTTCCTGAATGATTTTTCCACCTGTACCAATAACAGCACCGATCATTTCTTTCGGAATGGTCATCGTCTGAATTCTCGGAACATGAGGTTTGTAATCTTCGCGT
Organism: uncultured Bacteroidota bacterium; assembly: GCA_903832165.1. Classification (GTDB taxonomy): domain Bacteria; phylum Bacteroidota; class Bacteroidia; order Bacteroidales; family UBA12481; genus UBA12481. The sequence goes on from CAILAQ010000195.1 coordinate 5,632, forward strand.
GGGACAGCAATAGTTTCCTGAATTTTGTCCAGGATATGCATTCTTCCGCGTTTAGCCTGGGCCAAAGCATCTTCAAGAATCTCATAAGAGAGTCCGTCTACTTTGATATCCATCTGGCAAGCAGTAATACCATCCCTGGTACCGCATACTTTAAAGTCCATATCACCAAGATGATCCTCGTCGCCGAGAATATCGGAGAGAACTTTATATCTTTTGTCTTTACCAACAATGAGACCCATAGCTATACCGGAAACCGGTTTTTTCATTTTCACGCCGGCATCCATTAATGCCAATGTTGCAGCGCAAACAGTTGCCATGGAGGAGGAACCGTTGGATTCAAGAATATCAGATACAATCCGGATTACATAAGGATTGTCTTCAACCCCCGGCAGCATCGGCTTGATAGCACGGTGAGCAAGGTTTCCATGACCGATTTCTCTGCGGCTGATACCACGAACCGGACGAGCGTCGCCGGTCGAGAATGGCGGAAAGTTGTAGTGCAGAAGAAACCTGTCTCTTCCCTGATTCATGACCTCATCGACTATTTTTTCATCGAGTTTAGTGCCAAGGGTAATGGTGGTCAGCGACTGTGTTTCCCCGCGGGTGAAGATCGCAGAACCGTGAGCCATGGGAAGGTAATCAATCTCGCTCCAGATAGGCCTTATCTCATCAGTCTTACGACCATCTAGACGAATACCTTCATCGAGGAGCATATTACGCATAGCTTCTTTCATTACGTCGTGGAAATATCTCTTTACCATCGACTTAACGCTGTCAGTAGCTTCTTCGCCTAATGAGGTAATATATTCCTCTTCCAGTTTTTCCCAACCTTCAGCGCGTTCATGCTTTGGTTTCTGAGCTTTAGCGATTTCGTATACTTGCTTGTAGGTAGCTTCAGAAACTCTGGCTTTCAGATCTGCATCATTTGTTTCATGACTATATTCCCTGACACTCTCTTTACCAAGTTCCTTGCGCATTTCGAGCTGAGCCTGGCAATGCCTTTTTACTTCGTCATGGCCTAGTTTAATAGCTTCAAGCATTTCGGCTTCAGATACTTCATGCATCTCACCTTCAACCATCATGATATTATCATAGGTTCCGGCAACGATGATATCGAGATCAGCCCCTTTCATTGCTTCCATTCCGGGGTTGATCACCATTTCGCCGGCGATACGTGCCACGCGCACTTCGCTGATCGGTCCGGCAAAGGGAATATCTGTCAGTGCAAATGCTGCTGATGCAGCTAATCCTGCCAACGCATCCGGCGGACAGGTAGGATCGGCCGATAAAAGGCTGATCGACACAAAAACTTCTGCATGATAATCATCCGGAAAGAGTGGACGCAAAGCGCGGTCAACCAATCGGGAAATCAGGATCTCG
>CAILAQ010000196.1 GCA_903832165.1 uncultured Bacteroidota bacterium
CAAAGCCAAACAGCCACTGCAGAGCTGGTTAACGGTGAATGACATTTCCGGGCTGTTGAATATCGAGGAATTTGAGATGGTTAAAGTGGACCGAAAGCTCCTCCTTCCAATTTATATTCCCGTCATTAATTTGATTATCAACACGTTTCTTGGCAATCTACCGGGATTCAACAGCTTATGCCTGGTTAACATGATCACAGCCAGACCGGCATTCCGCAAGGAAGAGCAATTTTCTGTCAGCATAGTTGTTCCCGCCAGAAATGAAAAAGGCAATATTGAAAATGCAATCAGGCGGACCCCCGCATTCGGCACTCATCAGGAGTTCCTGTTTATTGAAGGATATTCTGGCGATAACACCTGGGAAGAGATCCTCCGGGTCAGGGATGCCTATCCTGAGAAGGATATTAAGGCGATGAAACAAACCGGCAAAGGAAAGGGAAATGCGGTCCGTGAAGCTTTTGAAGTTGCCACAGGCGATATCCTGATGATTCTTGATGCCGACCTGACGACCCCGCCCGAGGATATGCCAAAATTCTATGAGGCACTTTCAATGAACCGCGGTGAATTTATCAACGGCTGCAGACTTGTTTATCCAATGGATAAAGAAGCCATGCGATTTCTCAACTTTCTTGCCAATAAATTCTTTGGTTGGTTTTTCTCATATATCCTTGGGCAGCGTTTAAAAGATACTTTGTGCGGCACTAAAGTTTTGTTCCGGAAAGATTACGACCTGATTACTGCCAACCGTAAGTATTTTGGGGATTTCGATCCTTTCGGAGATTTCGACCTGATATTCGGAGCGGCAAAACTCAACCTGAAGATCACCGAAATAATTGTAAGATACCGCGATCGTGAATATGGATCAACTCAGATAAGCCGCTTCAGACATGGGATGTTATTAATCAGGATGAGCTTCTTTGCGGCACGTAAAATTAAATTCACAAGATAATTGCCGGATGGAAACGACGAAGAATCTTAAGAAATATCTGATCATCATCATTCCGGTCCTTTATCTGCTCTGGAGCCTGCAGATCAACGTTACCGGCGGACCCTTCTCACTAACGCGAAGTGATCCTGAATATCCGTATCTGTTAAACGGACTGAACTGCGCCACCCTCCATTTTAATAATATCGGGCACACGGATCATCCCGGCACTCCATTCCAAATGATTACCGGCCTGTTTATCAGGGTCACGCACCTCGTCATCGGACAGGGACCGATTGTCCGTGATGTCCTTGCCAGACCTGAAACCTATCTGGCTTCCGCATCGCTCTTACTTTCTTTGCTTACATTTTTCCTGCTTTGCTGGTTGGGCAGAGTGGTTAATCCATATGAAGGGAAGATTATTGGTGCAATCATCCTTCAGTCATCTTTTTTCCTGAGCAATGTACTGATTGATATGCCGCTGCGATATAATCCTGACAGGATTCTATTGCTTTACAACCTGCTGTTTGCCGGCTTAACCATCCGTTTTCTGTGGTCAGGGGATTATCCGGTTAAAAAATATGCAATCCATACCGGCATCCTCATGGGCATTGGCTTTGCTACTAAATTTAATTTCCTCCCGGTTCTGATCATTCCTTTTCTTCTTATTCCCGATTTTCGCAATAAGCTGATATATGGGTTCACGGTTTTAATAGCATTCTTTATCAGCATTTTACCAATACTGAATAAATTTCAGGAATTCCGGAAATTCATCTCGGGCGTCGCTTCTCACGACGGTCTTTACGGCGCCGGATCTCAGCAAATGATCAACTGGAAATCATTTATCCATAATTTTTGGGAATTGTTATCCTATAATCCTGCATATACTGTTATCCTGATACTTACCATCGGCTTGATTATTTATTCTTTATCTGGCAAGAGGAAAATAAATTCTGACAGGCGCTTCATAATTTTTCTCACCGCATTTACTTTA
>CAILAQ010000197.1 GCA_903832165.1 uncultured Bacteroidota bacterium
AATCATTTCTTTGCAGGAAAATTTCATTTTATGCTCTTTGTTTATCGCAGGTGAAAGTATCAGGCGTGGTCGCACGACCTATACAGACGGTAAATTGTTCCATTTATTCATTGATAAAGAAAGCCGATCTGTTCACTATATTTCAAAATTGATGGCAGATAACTTAGGTCAACCAATCAGGCCGGTGCTGTTGAATTCTCAATCTGACGGAACAATTTTTCTGTCGTTTAATGCTCTTGAAATTAAGGAAATAATTGCTAAGACGCTGTCTAATAAAGGAATCGGATCTGAATTAAGAAATCGGCTAAAGGAATTGGATGCCCAGGTTAAAGAAAATGACAATCCTATCTTGCTGGTTGGCAAAATCAAGATTTAGTATTCCTGGTAATATAATTGAGTTTTAGGATTTGTTGAATCATAATCTAATGGTATAGATATTTTGCGAAAAGTATCGAAAATCGCTACCTTTCGCAAAATATTACTCTTATGGAAAACGATCAGTCAAACCGAAACCTTGAAGGTTGGGTAGAAGAGCAACTTTCATTGGGCCGGTATGGATTTTCATTGAACAGTTTGAGGGAATCCTTTGATAAACATTCAGAAACAGCCATCAAATTTGCACTGAAAAGGTTGACCGATAAAGGGAAAATAATCTCCATTTACAAAGGTTACTATCTCATTCTTCCTCCACAGTACACTGGGAAGAGGATTCTGCCTCCAGCGCTTTTTGTTGATGCATTCATGAAGTTTCTTGGCAGGCCTTACTATGTTGCCTTGCTTAATGCCGCCGCCTATCATGGTGCATCCCATCAACAACCGCAGGAATATTTTGTAATGACTTCCTTCCCCGTTCTGCGGGCAACTCAGAAGAGAGGACTTAAGCTGAATTATGTCAGTATAAAAAGCATTCCAGAGAAATTTGTGGATCAAAAGAAAACGGAATCCGGATACCTGAATGTCTCCAATCCGGCTTTGACTGCCACCGACCTGGTGCAATTTGAAAAAAGAATTGGCGGACTCAATCGAGCAGCAACAGTTTTGAATGAATTAGCCGAAGTGCTCAATCCCGATGATTTTAGTACCTGCCTGTTGGATCATGTTCCGGTCACAGTCCTGCAGCGATTAGGCTTTTTACTGGAATTCGCCTGCTTCAACACTTCATTGGCAGATGCTTTATATAGTGCAATGGAAAAACAATCATTGAAAGTATACAGGATTCCCCTGAAAGCATCAGGTCCGGTAAAGGGATCTTCTTCTGCCAATCGCTGGCGTGTAATTGAAAACACTAAAATTGAAATAGACGAATGATCCCTCAGTCATACATAATGGAATGGAGCCGGCAGATTCCATGGAAAACCAATGAACAGGTGGAACAGGATCTTGTTATTTGCCGTGCATTGGTTCAAATCTTTTCTGATGATTGGCTGGCTTCCAGCCTTGCTTTTCGGGGTGGAACGGCGTTACATAAACTCTATCTGAGTCCGCAACCTCGTTATTCTGAAGACATAGATCGGGTGCAGGTTAGGGCTGAACCCATAAAAGAAACGGTTGGGAAATTGCAGGAATGTTTGTCCTTTTTGGGTAATGGTTCCGTTGGGCCAAGAAAAGACGGCATTCGATTGAAGTTCGGATTCGATTCCGAGTTTCCACCAATACAAAAGTTGCGATTAAAGGTGGAAACCAATACCCGGGAACACTTTACCACTTTGGGATATCACCGACTTCCTTTTGAAGTTCAATCCGCCTGGTTTATGGGCAAATGCGAATTGACAACCTACCGGCTGGAGGAACTGCTGGGAACCAAGCTACGAGCCCTTTACCAGCGAAGGAAGGGGCGTGATCTTTACGATTTATTCATTGCCTTATCGCAAAGGCCTGATCTGGATATAAATGCATTGTTGCATAGTTACCGTGAATACATGGCATTTTCGGTGGAGCATCCTCCAAGCCAACGGGAATTTATCCTGAACATGGATTTAAAAATGAAGGACTCTGATTTTCTGGGCGATACAATGGCATTACTCAGACCGGAAGTGCTTTATGATCCGCATGCAGCTTACGATTTGGTGAGAACACAGCTGATTGAAAGAATTTGAATCGAAAGAGAGGGTAATAAATATTTTGGCAAAAATGGCTACTTAGACAAGTGCCGGACCAAAGCCGGACTAACGAAGAATTGTAAACTTTCAGAATCCCAATGGGGCCGGGGCCACTCAGTGATCGTCACTGAGTTTCTCCAGGTTCACAACAAAAATTTCGAAAAGTCCTCATTATCAACAAGATAGCTGAGGGCTTTTTGTTTTTAGGTCCTTTTCAGTCATGGTAAATGGATTGATAATCAACAATATACAGAATAGTTTCAGGGTGAAACGTCACAAACACGGCACAAGGATTTGCATCTTCTACTGTTGCAGACTGATTTTGAAGTGGGGTTATTCAGCCCACAGTTGGGGCCAGCCTATTTTATCTGATAAATCCCTGCCTATTTTTTTGCGGACAAGGCTCTTTTTCTTAAAAGGTCTTGTGTATTAACCACCTTCTTAAATCCTTTATTCTTTAATCCATCATAAAGTTCTTTATCGCCGGTCCACAAAACACCTTTCAGATAGTCGGTGAGGGCAACAAAGTCAAGATCATCAACGTCAATATCCATCGTAAGTTTCTCAGCCTTTAACCAGATTCTTTCAGGAATCAGTTCTTCATTGACAAAATGAATTTTGGTGAGTAGCCGGAACAGTGATTCGTGAAGATCCTTATCAGAGAGTTTTGAAATCCGTTTTATCTTTTCCCAATGCTTGTCAATTTCAAAACGCATATAGTCACAACTATAAAACTCAAAATCACCATGGTAATCAAAAATGATGTCACCTATGGTACCATTTGAATTGAGCAGGCAGCTAAAGATGATATTGGTGTCAAGAATTATCTTCACTTGATGAACTTGCTTCGATTTTCAGCCCACCAGCCCTTTTTCACCTCTTTTGCCAATTTATCCACATCAGTCTGTTTGGCTTGTGAATTGGCTGTTGCTTCCTTATAGCAGAGATAGTCAATAAACCGCTGAAGACCATCGGTATTAACGGTTGAAGGAAGTCGGATAATGATCTCTTTCGAGGTTCTTTCTATGTACATAATTTATAATATTTCGACTTCAAAGTTATGAATTGTAAAGGTCAATGTTGCGTTCTTGAGGATTTTTCTCGGTGCAGTTTTGTCGTACCCTTCGGGATTGCTAAACCGGAAAGCGGTTTTCATTAGTACCATTGAGTTGCCAGAAAGGTTTGGTTTGCTTACATTTGATCATCCCTCATGTGTTCGAATGAATCATTAGTAAAGAGTAAACAATGAAACAATTTGTGATCTTCCTCTTGCTTACCAGTCTTTTATTAGGTTGCAAGAGTGAACCCTACATTATTTCAGGGAAAGCTACCAATTTCGATTCAAGGGAGCTATATCTTACCTTTGATGGTCAGCAAGATACTATCCATTTAAACGATGATGGCTTTTTTTCAGAACAGCTTAAAATCAATAAGCCAACAGACGCTATTTTGAAGGCGAAAGATTTAAAACTGAATCTTTATCTGGAACCCCGCAGAAATCTGGTAATCACTATTGATGGCAAGGGTGCCGAAAGTTTGGTCAATTTTAAAGGTGATCTGGCTCAGCCTGCCAGGTATCTTTATGCAAAGGCACGTGAAAATGACAAAAGCCAGAAACTCTTTTACCCCTACTACCGGCCACCAAAAACCGCTGGAGATTTCAAATCATTTCGTGATTCACTGGCGCAAAATCAGTTTGCCTTTCTGGAAGAATTCAAAAAGACCAATTCGGGATTATCGAAGAATTTTTACAAAAGAGAAAAACTGGCGATCTTATATTCCCTGTATACTGATTGGTATGCTTTTCCCAGGATTGTTAATCCTGCAAACCGGGAACAGATGAATATTCCTTCTGATTGGTATTCTTTTTTGGACAAAGTGAACTTGGATGATCCTAATATCCTCGATATCAGTGAAGGTAAATGGTTCGTCACATACTATGTGGCATTGGAGGCGGCCAAAAGAGGTGGTATTTCCTTTGATGATGTGTCATGGAATCCTGAATGGATCAGGGAGGCATTCAAATATGTCAAGGATTATTTCCCTCAACAGGAATTTTACAATGTGATTCCCCATTATTTTCTCACTTATTATATTGAAAATGACAGAATGGGAACTGCAGGTATTGAAGATCTTGTCACTGAATACCTTTCAAAATCAACCAATGAGACATTGAAGAAGGACATAAAACTTTTATGCGATAAATGGGCGCCCATCGAAACCGGTATGCCAGCACCGGATTTTACGCTTCCTGACGTTTACGGAAATTATGTGTCCCTGAGTGATTTTAAGGGGAGATATGTTTTTATTGACTTCTGGTTTACGGGTTGTGGATCCTGCAAAGACATGTTCCCCTACCTGAAGCAACTCATAAATGGATATAAGAATAGAAATATCATATTCCTCAGTATTTCAGTCGATGCGGAACGGTCCGCCTGGGAAAAGATGCTTAAAGAGGGGTATGATGAGGCAGGAATCAGGGTACTTTTTGAGGAGAAAGCCAATTGGATACATCTTCACGATCCCCAGACTAGAATGATAGCCCAACAATACCTTGTCTCAAAATATCCTACCTATATTCTAATCGACCGGGATGGTAAGTATGCGCGTTCCCGAATCGAATACCCCAAAAGGTTAGATAAAATCAGAGCATTGCTGGACGCGCAGCCCGGATTATGAAAAACTGTAATAATTTTGAAAATGGCCAATGAGCTGGCTATGCTTCGATGTTTCAAATTGATTAGCCAAAGCAAGCGCCAGTAGAGAATAGAACATGCCATAATAAATACGGTTTACCGCAGACCGTAACCGATTGTTCTCGATCAGAAGTTCAACATCTGATATTGTTTCTTTCGCCTGTTTCAGACGGTAATTGATCAAATTCGCCCGGTCATTGCTGTCCATGATCATGCGTGCAGCCCTGATTTAATGGCGTTCACAAAGATGGGTTGTTTTCCGCGAATGGACGCCAATTCTTGTACAGAGATCAGGTGTACATCCAAGAGGATATTGTATTTTAAATCGATATCATAGCAAAGATCTAAAACCCGGTTTTCATCTCTTCCGGTGTAATCTCCGTCAACTACAATTAAGATATCGTAATCGGAATAGTCGTTGGAATCTCCCTGAGTCTGGGAACCAAACAGGACAACCTCCCTGACAGATTTATCAAAGTTTCTGGTTAAATGCCTTTTAAGGTCTGTCAATATTACAATGTTGTCCGGCATCGCGTAAATTTTTAACAAAAGTACAACAATTGAATGAATTTGTTAAAACCGAACCGATGAGCTTATCTGATGAACTGCTGACCGGCTGAGCACCTGAGATAAACATCACAAATCCGGCACAAAGCTATTTTAAATGAATGATCCGGATAATGGGATTGTCATCTATCGAGCTATTATTAACAAGTTCCTTTAATTTATCTCTATACTTGGTAGTCTTATGCTGATCATTCTTTTTAAAACAATTCGTTTCGACAAGTTCTTTCAGAGCAGTCATTTCAAGTGGTTCCGAAATTAAATTCAGGCGAAGATCCATTGCATCCCAGGCCCAATAGGGTTCCATACCCATCAAATCATCGGTAAGCCCGTACCCATAAATGGATTTTCCTTCACAATTTGATTGCTTGTTCAATGAAAATATCTCACCGCTCTTCTTATCATAAACTAAGTGAGCACGTTTGCCATCGATTTGAGCCAGCATGAATACGTAATCTTTCACCTCATTAATCATTTCTATATCATTCTGATAAGTATCCCATTCAATCTGAGTCATGGTTGTATGTAATGGGCGATTTTTCCCAATCCTGATAATGTATTTAGCCTTGACATTCAAACTTTCGTCAACATGGTAGAGGGTGTCATTCAGGCAATCCCGGAAATTAAACCCGGATTCCATTCGTCCCATCAGGCTGCGTAATTGATAGGCAGCCATTCCATCAGGATTGGGTTTATTATCAATTTTGTAAAGAGTTTTAGGATTAGCCATATTTTGGTCCAGCACAATTACACGAGGGAAGTTTACGCTGTCTTTGAAATATCTGTTTTGTAAATAAATAAAATACTGACTTCCGAAATATTTGATTCCACCCTCACTCATATACGGAATTGGACTGGATCTTATAAATTTCCCTTCTATGGTGAATTCGAATACCTTGCCAGGGAAACCCATTGATTCAATCAAAATCCGGTTTTCATCCAGGCTCAGATCAATATTTTTTGGGTATTCAACCTCCTGAGGCCCTTTACCTCTGCTACCAATGGATCTGAGAAATTTCCCTTCCCGCGTAAAAAGTAAAACATTACCAGGTTTTCTATTGAAACATACGATGTACTTTTTCCCAACAACGAAGCTTCCCTCGGAAACTAAACATTCAGGCGAGGTTTCAAGCTTCACATATTCAATAGATTCAGCAATGTCGCTTAACTTTAATTCTTTTGCGTTCTTGACGGCTTCCATGCCATTCAAGACAACAATGTCACCGTTCACTTTGGAAGAATTATTACACGCAGTCAATATTATTACACTGCAAATCAAAATAAGGGGGATCCGGGTTTTCATTTCTTAGTATACCAGGTAGATCAATGAAAGATGACCAAAACGCTTTCTTTCGCCGGGAGGGTTAGTGTAACTTCTACCTCACCCGAAGAAAGAGTGGCATACTTCGGCACGGTTATTTCCCGGGTGCCCGGGTTCCATATTTCCGGTTTTCCCTTCGCCTTAAACCGGGCTACGAGGTCCGCAGATTTTGCAGCGCCATTCCAAAGCATGAAAACATCCATACCCATGCGAACACGGTGATTATAATGTGTCCATTGGTCAAAATCCCCGCTGACCACTTTAAAATCAGACCCGATACCTGAATCGTTGAGAATACGCTTCAGGTGACCGGTAATCCCGTCTTCATCAGTTTCAGCGATAAAGTAAGCCTTGCCGCCACTGGCATTAGTATTGGCCGGGACATCACTAACCTCAGGATTCATTGATTTCCACAACGAAATGGAAAGATCGGTGATCTCGCGGTCAGTTTTCCCAAACCTGGCCGATCGGGTCGGCACCCGTTGCCAGCCAATAACCGTACCACCCAGGTCGTAAAACTCCTTTACCTTTTTCATGACCTCGAACGGGATAATTTCAACAGGGGGCATGATGAGAACCTTATATCTTGACAGGTAAAGTTCAATCTCCTTTGTAGATTCATTCAGCCGTGCAGTGCTGTCGAACCGGCTATAAGTAATCAGATTATGATCATAATGTACCCGGTCGAGGGCCGACTGCATATTATAGGGATACTCATTTTTATAATCGTCTTTCATTGGCTCCTCGGCATATTTTGAATACCCGGTCCAGAGCATCGCCACCGGTGCAACACTGTAATTTTCTTCATCATTCCCGGTTAACATAAAGGCCAGCCTATTCTGTCGTTCGCACCAAACTTTATATTTCGCCCAGTTGGCTTCATCACTCGTATAGCAGAAATAGGGTGGGCAGTCCGTATCGGAGGCTGACCGGTTCCCTTTGGGATTGAACGAATGCGGGTCCATCACATTTACCCCATGAACCTGGCACCAGTCGCCCCACCATTTCATGTCATCATAAGTGAGATCCCATCCGGCCGCACCGAATATTTCGCACATGGCCAAATGGTCCGGAACGTTATTGGTAATCGCTATTGAGCTGATTAGTTTGGGCAGCTGGTAGGTCGACCAGTCCTTTTTTACCCCGCGGTTGTCCATCATACCATAGTAACCTATCAGATCCATTGCGGGCATATCATTATACTTTTCCAGCTCCATAATGTTCAGTGCACCACCGTTCCCATACCGGAGGGTAAGTCCTGCCCCGTTATTATGCCAGGCATCCTCCTCGATAAAATGGCCCGTGAGTTTGCCTCCCCGGGAATTAACATAACTCCGGTAGGTGCCAAATCCAACCTTCCCGATTCTCTCAATCAGCGTTTCCCAATAGGTAAAATCTGCCTTCGACTGCTCCCCACCGGCCAGTTTGAAAAACCGGCTTGTCATAATTTCTTTCCAGTACGGGGAGTCATTTTCCATTCCGATCCCCCAATCCCCCGACCATTGCGGTTCATCGTAGAAAAATCCGGCGATGTTTTCCTCGCCTAAATGATAATAGTGCGGTTGTATAACATTATTGATAAACCAGTCAACGGCTGCCGGAGTTGCCAGGTCAACCTGCCTGGCCCCTTCCTGATATCCCCAGGTAAACTTCATAATTTTCCATGTCCCTGCGGGTATATTCCAGTATACCTGACCACCGGCAATAAAGGGGGAGAGATCTGTTAATGTCGTGGCATCAATTTTACCGTCAACCACCTGTCCGGCAACTGTCTTAATATACTTGTCACCAAGGTGGCCATTGGATTTGCAGATCGCCGGGCCTGTTTGATCGACTGCCACACATTCGAGTTTCTTGGGATAATATTCTGGTGGCACCTTACCGTTAACGAGAAAACTGGGCCACCACTTTTCGTCGAAAATCCAACCCTTCATCCCTTTGGTCGCTGCATAATCCAGTATTACCTTGCAATCGGCAAACCATTCCGGTCCTAACCAATTGGGGTGTGGCCGCGACTCGATTACAAAACTGCCGTTTCCGCTCTCAAGTATCCTGTCGACATAGCCCGTGAGGGTTGAATCGTCCTCACCATGCTGCCAGAACAGGGGCATGGAAAGCCGTTTCTCAAGGGGTAGGTTTAAGAAGCTGGCCTTCAGACCATCATAATTTTTATTGACACATCCAACGGTACAAGCCGCTATGAATAGCAGGTATAGCGGCAGGTTCAATGCAGACCGCTTGTATTTCCGAGCCATAAATCAGATATAAAAAACTAAAGATAGGATATCTTTTAATTGACACCTTCCCGTGAAGCCAGTATCGGTTGTGCCTGTTTCGCGGGTTACTGAGATTTGAGTAAATTAATCTCGTCTACATTAAGATCAAAAAACTTGAAATCCCTCTTAAATCCTCTGGCGGTTAATTTGAGGTTATTGCCTTTTTTCTCGATAATCAGGTAAAAGTATATGGGTTTCGATTCCTGTTGGAGCAAGTCTTCATTACTGCGTTTATCCATCGGTAACAGTGGCTGAGCAATGCCGCCCCCGCCGCCGATCACCAGATAATGCTTCCCTTTGGTACCGGCAAAATATTCAAGGTTGTGTGAATGACCACTGATAAATAATACTGATTTTTTTGAATTCTCAAAAGCAGGAATAATCAGGTTTTTAACCGATTCCGAGGAACCGACAATAGCACTGTTGCTGTATGGTGCATGATGGGTGCAGACAATTATTGTTCTGGTTGCCCGATCTTTATCAAGTGAATCCATTGCAGCCGAATACCATTTCAGCTGTCCGGAGGATTCAATTTCACTGAGGTTGCCGAAGTTTGAGTTTAACATAACCACCGAAATGGAATCTGTGCTGACCACATAACCCATTAACATTTCCGAAGGGAACCGCTGTTTAAAATTACGGATACCGGTTGATGGGTTAAACATGTATTCATGATTTCCTGGCAGGACATAAACTTTCGTGTCGGATTTTGTTAAAGAACCCAGTAAATGATCTAGCGGCAGCCATGCTTTTTGCCGTGAGCCAGCATAAACCATATCGCCTGTCAGGAATAAATTTTTTGGCCGGCTTCTGATAATATCAGAAAACAAGCTATCGCGGGCATCCGTGTTCCGGTAGCCTTTGAGGAAGATTTTTTCCACGGCCATCGTGGCCTGAAAATCGCTGATAAAGCAGATCTTTTGGCTGTTAACGAGGTCCTGGGCAAATCCGCTATAGAATCCGAAAAGAAGGAAAAACAAAAAGGCCCTGAAAAACATTAGTGAATTCTATTTGTTAGTTTTAGGCACAATATCTACCGCAATTAATTCAAAAAAGATGAAAAAACTGGTTTTTTCTTTCCTGGTAATGATATTATCTATTACCACCGTTATTTCACAGGATAGTGAAGGTTGTAAGGACCATCCATTGTTAACCCGAATGCCGGGCTACGTGATTTTCGAATGTACACAGAACTTTAATCAGCTTGATTTCGCTGATTCCAAAGGTGAAGAAGTTAAAGTTGAGGGCAACCTGACCTATAATTGGTATACACTGAATCCGGAATCAGGAAAGACGGAACCGAGCTTCCTTCAAATCATCAAAAATTATCAGAATGCAATTCTGAAAATCGGGGGTAAGAAGATATTTGAAAACGATAATTCGGGCTATTATGAATTGAATAAGGGTGGAAAATCATATAAAATTAAAGTTGCCTGCACAAACACCAGCGATTACATGTTGTTTGTGTGCGAAATGGAGGCCATGAAGCAGGAAATTACTGCCAATGAAATGTTGGACGCCTTAAATAAGGACGGATTTATTGCACTGAATATTCTTTTTGAAACAGGAAAATCCGCCGTTCAAAAAGAATCGCTTCCTATCTTAGATCAGATCTTTGAGCTGATGAAGAACAATTCGACCCTTAAAGTAAGTATAGAAGGGCATACCGATAATGTGGGCGATGCCGCCAGCAATCTTGATATATTTGAGTATATGGAGAAAACTCATGGTATTAAGCTACCGCGTAGTCGACCATTGATACATGGCGGCGATGCAGCTACACACGATGCGACTGCATCATATCGGCCACAAG
>CAILAQ010000198.1 GCA_903832165.1 uncultured Bacteroidota bacterium
ATTAATGGTACTACAGGTTATGAAGAAGCGGGTGCCCAGGGATTGGTTGCCGGAATTAACGCTCATCTGAAGGGAAAAGAAAAAACTGAATTTGTACTCAATCGCGATCAGGCTTATATAGGAGTTTTAATCGATGATCTGGTTACCAAGGGTGTTGATGAACCCTACCGGATGTTTACTTCAAGGGCAGAATACAGAATATTGCTTCGCCAGGATAATGCCGATGAGCGTCTGACGCAGCAAAGTTTTGATATGGGTTTGGCTCGTGAAGAGCGGTTAAAAGCCTTGGAGAAAAAGCAAACCGGTACCAGAAAAGTCATCGATTTTCTCGAATCGCAACCTGCGATTCCGGAAGAAATTAACGGTCTGATGGAGGAACTGGGTTCCTCTCCAATCAGGCAAAAAGTCAAAATCAAGGATCTGGTTGCGCGTCCGCAAGTGACCATAAATAGTATTGCTGGCAAGATTCCGGCGCTCGGAAAGCTGTTAAAGGAGTTCGATGAGTGGCAGGCAGAGATCATCGAGGGAGCCGAAATTCTGATAAAGTACAGCGGATATATTGATAGGGAAAGAGCCATTGCCGATAAAATTAAAAGGCTGGAATATCTCAAACTTCCGGAGTGGTTAAAATACGATGAGATAATGGGTTTAACTATGGAAGCTCGACAAAAACTTTCAGCAATTCGTCCGGAATCAATCGCGAAGGCCAGCAGAATTCCTGGAATTAGTCCGGCCGATATTAGTGTGCTTTTAGTTATGCTCGGTAGGTGATTTGTTCCACGTGGAACATCAAGCAAAAATTTTAGTAATCCGATATAATTGTACAAAAAATCAGCAACTTATAGTATGGAAATGAAACACTATTCTGGATGGTTCGCTGACTTCGACAGCCGCGAATTCTTTAATGGAGTGCTTTCTGTTGAGAATGGCCGGGTTGCAGGGATTGAAGAAACTGGGGCAAAACGTTTCACGTGGAACGATCGCGTCAAATTGGGACAATTGATTTTGCCGGGGTTGGTAGATGCGCATGTGCACATTGAGAGTTCAATGCTCATGCCATCAAGATTCGCTCATCAGGCGGTTCGGTTTGGAACCGTGGCCACCGTATCGGATCCGCATGAAATTGCCAATGTGCTGGGATTGGATGGTATCCGGTTGATGATAAAGGATGCTGAAAAAGCCTGCTTTAAAATTTATTTTACAGCGCCTTCCTGTGTGCCGGCAACTTCCCTGGAAACAGCCGGCGCAGTTCTTGAAGCGGAAGACCTTAAGCAATTGTTTGCTGAAAATAGAGTGGTGGCTCTTGGCGAAATGATGAATTACCCTGGCGTATTGTTTTCAGATCCCGGCGTACTTTCGAAAATTGAACTGGCAAAATCTTATGGAAAAACCATCGACGGACATGCACCGGGTTTAACAGGAGCTAATTTGAATACATATATCAAGGCAGGAATTGGGACTGATCACGAGTGTTCAACAATTGAAGAAGCTGAAGAAAAAATTGCCGGCGGCATGAAAGTGCTGATCCGCGAAGGCAGTTCGGCTAGAAATTTTGAGCAACTGTATCCGCTGATCGACAAATACCCGGACATGGTTATGCTTTGTTCTGACGATTATCATCCCGACGATCTGATGACAGCGCACCTCGACAGGCTCATCCGGAGGGGCGTTGATTCGGGAATCAACTTCTTTAATCTTTATCGTGCAGCCAGCCTTAACCCGGTTGCTCATTATCAGCTTCACACCGGTATGCTTAATCCAGGTGATCCTGCCGATTTTATCATTGCTGAAGGGGTGGATCCATTCCGCGTAAAGGCAACTTATATCGGTGGGGTTCCGGTATTCTGCGAGGGGAAAGTTGAGGCGCTTTTACCCGATGTTGAACTGCTCAATGCTTTTCATGCGCCGGCCATAATGCCAGCCGATCTGGAGGTGAAAGGGGAGTCGGGAAAGTACAAAGTGATCCGCGTATGGGACGGTGAATTGCTCACAGGTTCTGAAACTGCTCAACTTACTCCATCAGAAGGGGTAGTTCCGGGTGATGTAAAGCGCGACATTTTGAAAATTGTGGTGCTGAACCGCTATAAGCTGGCGAAACCTGCCGTAGCATGGATATCTGGATTTGGAATGAAAAGCGGTGCCTTAGCATCAAGTATTGCGCATGACAGTCACAATATAATTGCAGTGGGTACATCTGACCAGGAAATTGCTGATGCCATAAATCAGATCATTTCTAACAGAGGAGGGATTACGGTAACTCTGGAAGGGATGGGCAAAACACTTCCTTTACCCGTGGCCGGTTTGATGAGCACCGATACGGCCATGGAGGTAGGAGCAAAATATGGAGAACTAAGCACTCTCGCAAAGAGCCTGGGTTCAGATCTGAAAGCTCCATTTATGGCACTTTCGTTTATGGCCCTGCTCGTAATTCCACACCTGAAATTGGGTGACCGCGGATTGTTCGATTGCGATAAATTCCAGTTTACCACACTCACGGCAGACTAAATGGCAACCCGTTTCGAAGCTTATACTGCCCCTCTGGCACTGCTTGAAAAAGTAAAGTCGCTTCCGGAAAAGCCGGGTATTTATCAATTCATTAACAGCGATGGATTGATTATCTATATCGGTAAGGCCAAAAACCTGAAAAAGAGGGTGGGGTCCTACTTTCAAAAGGCTCCCGACAATGCAAAACTGGCAGTGCTGATTCGGAAAATCGATACAATCAATCATTTGGTCGTGGATACCGAAAGTGATGCCCTTTTACTTGAAAATAATCTGATTAAGAGACACTTACCAAGATATAACGTTCTTTTAAAAGACGATAAGACTTTTCCCTGGATCTGTATATCCAATGAGCCCTTTCCGAAAGTTTTTACAACCCGGAAAGTCGTCCGCGACGGATCGAAATATTTTGGCCCTTACACCTCCGGCAAAATCTGGAAAAACCTTATCGATCTTATCCGGAGCATCTACAAAATCAGGACCTGCGGATTGAATCTTTCTCCCGAAAATATCCGGGCGGAAAAATTCAAGGTGTGCCTGGAATATCATATCGGAAACTGTCTGGGCCCGTGCATCGGTTTGCAGGCCGAAGAGAATTATTCGGTGCAGATCGACCAGATCGGAAAAATCCTGAAGGGAAATACACAGGGAGTCATTAAAATGCTTACTGCGGAAATGTATGAACTGGCCGAAAAATTTGAGTATGAACAGGCTGCCCAATTCAAGGAAAAGATCAGCCTGCTGGAGCAGTTCCAAAGTAAATCAATTGTGGGTAACACCAATATCAGGCACGTTGATGTGTTTTCAATTGTTTCGGATGAACGCGCAGGTTATGTGAATTTCATGAAAGTGGTAGATGGCGCGCTGGTACAAACCCATGCCATGGAGCTGAAAAAGCGGTTGGACGAAACTGATCAGGAGCTGTTGGAATATGCAATCATCGAGATGCGCCAGCAGATTCAAAGCGATGCCCCAGAGATTATTGTACCCTTTGCTCTTGAATATTTGCTTGAAGATCTGATTATTACCGTTCCACAGAAGGGCGACAAGAAGGCATTGCTCGATCTTTCAAACCGGAATGCGCGGTATTTTAAGCTCGACCGGCAAAAGCAACAGGTTAAGCATATCAGTGCTTCGGGCGTAACCCGGAAGCTGGAAACTTTACAGAATGATTTGAGACTTAAGGATTTACCTGTTCATATCGAGTGCTTTGATAACTCAAATATTCAGGGAACTCATCCGGTGGCTTCTTGTATTGTATTCAGAAACGCCCTCCCGGCCAAGAAAGATTACCGGCATTTCAATATCAAAACAGTGGAGGGACCCGATGATTTTGCCTCCATGGAAGAAGTGGTTTACCGTCGTTACAAAAGAATGCTCGATGAAAATCTTGATCTTCCCCAGCTGATTGTCGTTGACGGGGGAAAAGGACAACTTCACTCAGCCTTGAAAAGTCTGGAAAAATTGGGTTTGCGAGGAAAAATTGCATTGATCGGCATCGCCAAGCGCCTCGAAGAAATTTATTTTCCGGGGGATTCAGCACCTCTATACCTGGATAAAAAGTCAGAAAGCCTGCGGATTATTCAGCAAATGCGAAATGAGGCTCACCGCTTTGGAATCGGACACCACCGCCGACGAAGAGAAAAATCAATGGCGGTTTCGGAACTCGACGGGATCAGAGGTATCGGGGAACAAACCCGCACAGCGCTGCTGACATATTTCGATTCGATGGCGCTTTTAAAAGAGGCGGATTTCGAAAAACTTTCAGCCGTTGTTGGTCCGGCTAAAGCAAAAATCATCATCAATCATTATCAAAAAGCCGGGGAGTAACCAAAAGACTTACTTTTGCAGCGTATGAATGAATCCTTCCTGAAACAGCAATTAAGGACAGTTCCTGAAACTGACTGGATTATTGCTGTCATTTGTCTCGTTTGTGGCCTTTACATAGTTAGCCGGCTCGTTTTTCCACGTTACCATGGCAGGATTGCTCATGCCTTTTTTAACAGATATGAGGCAAATAAGCTGATCTCGGAAAAGAATGTTCTTATTCACAACAACGGTTTTCTGTTAAACCTGATTCCTCTGTTCTGTATAGCTATGCTGGTGTACGAGCAGAGGAGCTTTTTTAATCCGGAATTCAACCTGGAGCATCCTTTTCTTAAATATACCGGCATACTTACCCTTGTCATTGCCTATTTTGGCGGACGGATCCTCGTACTCTCTATTTTCGGCCTGTCGTTTGAGAGGCAGGAATTAGCGCTTCGCTTCAACCAGGTATACCTTCTTCACTTCGAAAACCTGGGTACCTTTATTCTCATCCCCGCCCTGGTGCTGCCATTTTCACAGGGAATCATCAGGATAATTCTAATGATTAGTCTTTGGTCTGGTCTGATTCTTTGGATTATTTACACAATTATCAGGGAGCTCGATTTATTGAAATCGTACCGTGTGTCAATATTTTATATGTTTTTATACCTTTGTACTCTTGAAATTCTTCCTTTATGGTGGGCAGCAGTATCCATAACAGAAGGATGGTGAGAACGATTTTTTCTATATCAATTAAAGTCATAAAAGCTTGAAGATTAAGAGAATACTTATCTCCCAACCGCAACCTACTACCGAAAAATCACCCTATTTCGAGGTTGCCGACAAGTACAAGGTTCAATTGGATTTCTTCCAGTTTATCCGTGTTGAAGGAGTTTCTTCGAAAGATTTCAGGGCCAGCCGGGTAAATATTCTGGAGTATACGGCCGTTATTTTTAACAGCAGAACAGCTATTGATCACTTTTTCAGGATTTGTGAAGAGCTGCGTGTTCAGGTGCCCGATACCATGAAATATTTCTGTACTTCAGAATCTATAGCGGTTTATCTGCAGAAATATATCGTTTATCGTAAAAGAAAGATTTTCTACGGTCAGAAAACCATGGAAGATCTGGTGGATATCCTTGTCAAGCATAAGGAGGAAAAATATCTCGTACCCACATCAACCGTGCACAATGATGAAATTCCTGCTCTGCTGAAACAGTATAACCTGACTTTTATGAAGGCGTTTTTCTATAAAACGCTGAGCTCGGAACTATCGCACCTGAATCTGAAGGACTTTGATATGCTGGTTTTCTACAGTCCTGCAGGTATAGATTCGTTATTCACAAACTTTCCAAACTTCGTTCAGGACGAAACTTTTATCGGAACTTTTGGACCGAATACGGCAAAAGCCGGTGAAAAAGCCGGACTCCGGATCGATCTTAAAGTGCCTTCACCAGAATTTCCTTCTATGACAATGGCCCTTGACAAATTCATCGGCGAATTGTGCAAGAAATCAGGAAAATAATTCATGGACCTCTCTTTTCCCAAGAAAGAACACCTTTGTCTGAAACGTAGGTTTGACGCTTTATTGGCGAATGGAAAGAGTTTTTTTATTTATCCTTTCAGGGTGATATACCTGGTGAACGAAAAGGAAGAAAATTCTGTGCCTCTCCAGATTGCTGTGTCTGTCAGGAAAAAGCAATTCAAACACGCCGTAACGCGTAACCTTATCAAGCGCAGATTCCGCGAATCGTGGCGGCAGCAAAAACAAGAGCTTCAGGCCAGACTGGCCAAAGAAAACAAATCGGCATATATCCTGATGGTTTATGGAGCAGCCGACATTCTCCCTCTCAGTGAGATAGATACGCGCATGCAACTTGTTGTGCGGCGTTTAAATGAGGTGCTGGTCACCGGTGCGGAGCAATGAAAACAATCGGCCGGGCAATAAAAAGGGCGATCAGCTGGTTTATGATCCTGCTGGTCAGGTTTTATCAGCAGGCGATATCGCCCTATCTGGGCAGGTCGTGCCGGTATACACCAACCTGCTCTCAATATTTTATCGAATCAGTTAAAAAGCATGGGCCGTTAAAAGGCAGTTATATAGGAATCCGACGAATTTTGCGATGTCATCCCTGGGGAGGACATGGCTATGATCCGGTTCCTTAAAAAACAGAATTATGAAAAAGATTATCAGAAGTTTGCTCCTGACCGGATTATTGCTGACGGCACCGGCACTTTTTACGAATTCCTATGACAAAGAGTTTGAGTGGTCGAAAAATCTTGAAATATTTCACTCCCTGATCCGTGAGCTGGAGCTTTATTATGTGGATGAAACCGATCCCGGAAAGATGATCAAAACGGGAATCGATCAGATAATGAGATCATTGGACCCATATACGGTGTACTATCCTGAATCACAGGTAGAAGATATCCAGCTTATGACCACCGGCGAATATGGCGGGGTCGGTGCTTTGATCGGCCAGGACAGCCTGGGGGTTTATATTTCTGATCCTTATGAGGGTACGCCTGCTTCGAAGGCAGGGTTGCGTGCCGGCGACCGGATCATTAAAGTGGATGGAAGACCGGTGGCCGATAAAACTACCAAGGATGTCAGCCCGATGATGAAAGGAACTATCGGAACTACACTTGAACTCACCGTTGAACGGCCCTATGTCAAGGGCCAGATAACAGTTAACCTCGTCAGGGATAAGATTCGTTTCGAAAATGTGCCCTTTTCCGGCAAGCTGTCTGATGGCAGCGGATATATCAGACTCACCGGTTTCACTGAAGGAGCCGGCAGCGAGGTAAAGAAGGCATTGCTCAGCCTCAAAGCGCAGGGGGCAAAAGGTATTGTGCTGGATTTGAGGAATAATCCCGGTGGACTGCTGATTGAAGCGGTGGATATTGTTAACCTCTTTATTCCCCGGGGACAGGAAATTGTGAGCACGCGCGGAAAATCAAAAATGTGGGAGTCCACCTACAACTGCCGCTTTGAACCGGTCGACACGCTCATTCCTCTAACCGTATTGGTGAATTCGGGGTCTGCTTCTGCCTCGGAAATTGTGGCTGGTGCCTTACAGGATCTCGACCGCGGTGTGATCATCGGCCAGAGAACTTACGGCAAAGGATTGGTGCAGACCACGCGCGACCTTAGCTATAACGCCAAGATCAAGCTTACTACGGCAAAATATTATATTCCGAGCGGCCGGTGCATTCAGGCACTGGACTATACCAACCGCAGGGCCGATGGCAGCGTTGGACATATTCCGGATTCATTGGTTACAGAATTCAAGACAAAAAGGGGCCGTATTGTTAAGGACGGAGGTGGTGTTCTTCCTGATTTAATTGTTGATCCACAGTCACTTAGTGGAATGGTGACGAATCTGTACTACCAGAATATGATTTTCGATTATGCCACGAAATACCGAAATTCACATGATCAGATTCCGGCTCCCGGTGCTTTCGAATTCAAGGATGCCGACTATCAGGATTTCAGGGAATACCTGGTGATGAAAAAATTTACCTATGAAACTGAAAGTGAAAATGCGCTGGACGACTTGTTGAAACTGGCAAAAAAGGAAAAATACCTCGAACGTTCGCAGGCCACCCTGGATGAGCTGAAGGGAAAATTATCCCATAATCTGGATAAAGACCTTGAAGCTTTCAAGCCGGAAATCAAAGAAATCCTTTCCGATGAGATTATGGGCAGATATTATTTTCAGCGCGGAAGGATTGAATTTATGCTTCGCAACGATGTTGGTCTGACAAAGGCGCAGGCCATGCTGGCAAATTCCGCGGAGTACAATAAAAAGCTCAATCGGCAGGAATAAACAGGGATCCTGTCAGACGGGATCAACAGTATCTATTGGGATTATCCAATCCAGCGGGTGGTTCCGTCGGAAAAAAGCTCTTTTTTCCAAACCGGCAATTTCTCCTTGATGAGCTCAACGCATTCGGCCAGGGCGGAAAATGCTTGTTTCCGGTGACCTGATGATACCATTACAGCAAGCGAATTTTCTCCGCACTTTACCAGGCCGGTGCTATGAACAATATCAACCTGTGTGAGTTCGGAATATTTATTGAAAAGCTCCGCTTTAATCGACTCAATAACCGGTTCCACCATTTCCCGATAGGCTGAATATTCGATTCCGGTCACCGTTTTTCCATCAACAATGTCGTCCCTGACTTTCCCCAGAAAAAATGCGAGTGCCCCAGCAGCCGTTTTTTCCCGCTCAACAGTTGTAAGGTCGCTCAACCAGGTTGCCGGAACCGGACCTTCTATAAGATAACTGTTCGGAGCCATTTTTCAGCCTCCTGCAAAAGGTGGGAGAAGAGCAATATCGTCACCGTCAACGAGCTGCCGGTTGCCTGTTATCAGTTGTCTGTTAACTGAAAACCGATAACTGATAACGGATAACTTTGGGTATCTGACCTTAAGCATTTCATTTAACTCATCAAGTGTTGCCGGCGAATCCGCCCTTTCTGAGGAGATGCCGGTAATATCTGTCACAGAACCAAAATAGATAAGATTAACAGTCGCCATTGCTTATTTTTTTAAATCCGAAGGAGTGTTCAAATTTAGAAACAAATCCGGATGCCAGAAGTTCTGGTCCGGACCAACGGTAATTTCCTGCCAGCTGCATTTTTTCATGATCCTCGGCGGATGCGGATCGCCCGTGATCAGAGCATTTTTGTAAGCCGCATGCACCGATTTTGAGTATACGCCGATCAGTGGCTCATTGGTTTCATCGTGACCTGCGATGGAAATATCGAAACCCTGATGATGCGCCAAAAGGTATTCAAAGAACGCAGTCGGGAGATTCGGGGTATCGCAGGAAGTAATTATGGCAAGGCTGGTGCTGCAATGGCCCAGACCCGCCTCGATGCCGGCTGCGGGACCGGTGCCTGGATAATTATCGGGATAAACTTTAACAGGCAGTTCTGAGAAATCACCTGAATTTGCGATAATGATAATTTCACTGCAAATAGGGGACAATGCGTCGTAAAGCCATCTGATCAGCGGCTTCCCTTTATATTCCACCAGCGGCTTTAATGTTCCCATCCGCTTGCTTTCGCCACCGGCAAGTATAATGCCCGTAACCTGCCCGGTGATCATCCGTGGGCCTCCAGCCAGTTTTTTCCCTCACCCAAATCGATCAGTAAGGGAACCTTTAATTGCAGGGCATGTTCCATCTCATGTCTTACTATCTCCTTAACCTGTTTAATTTCAGGAATATAAACATCAAAATTCAATTCATCATGTACCTGCAGCACCAATTTGCTCTGCAGCTTAAGTCTTCTGAATTCCCGGTCGATGCGGATCATGGCGATTTTGATAATATCGGCAGCCGATCCCTGAATCGGGGAATTGATGGCGTTGCGCTCGGCATTTCCCCTCACAATCTGATTTTCAGACAGGATATCGGCCAGATATCTTTTACGGCCCAGCAAGGTGGAAACGTATCCGTTATCGCGCGCCTGACGGATCGCCTCATCCATGAATATTTTAATCTCCGGATAGGATCGGAAGTAGCCGTCGATAAGCTCTCTGGCCTCGTTTCGCGGGATATTGAGCCGCTGCGACAGGCCGAAACTGGAAATTCCGTATATGATCCCGAAGTTGGCTACTTTAGCTTTTGTCCTCATCTCGCGGGTTACCTGATCGAGGCTGATCCGGTTCACCAAAGCTGCGGTAGCCGTGTGGATATCCTCGTTCCGGTTAAAGGCTGCAATCATATTTTCGTCGCGGCTGAAATGCGCCATGATCCTCAGTTCGATCTGGGAATAGTCGGCCGAGAGGAGTGTATGATCATTGTCCGAGGGAATAAAAGCCTTACGGATTTCACGGCCCCTGGCCTCGCGGATAGGGATATTCTGAAGGTTTGGATTGATGGAGCTCAGCCGTCCGGTGGCGGTTAATGCCTGATTGAAATGGGAATGGATCTTGCCTGTAGCCGGATTGATCATGCCGGGAAGAGTTTCGATATAGGTATTCAGAAGTTTCGTTAATCCCCTGAATTCCAAAACTTTTTCTATGATCGGGTGCCGGCCCGACAATCGCTGAAGCACATCTTCACCGGTGGAGAATTGCTTTGTTTTGGTTTTGCGTGCCTGGTCATCAATTTTCAGGTGGACGAACAATACTTCGCCGAGCTGTTTCGGAGAAGCCACATTGAAATGTATTCCGGCCATACCGATGATTTCTTTTTCCAGTGCCTGGATTTCTTCCGAAAGTCCCAGGGAAATGTCAGCGAGGGTGAGGGTATCTACTCGGATGCCCGTGCGCTCCATAGATGCCAGAACGGGGATCAGCGGCATTTCAACTTCAGTGAAAAGCTTCATCAGTCCATGGTCGTTCAGGAGTTTTTCCAGTATCGGCCTGAGCCGGAAAGTGATATCGGCATCTTCTCCCGCATATTCCTTCTGAACTTCAGGTTCCACACTGCGCATGCTCCGCTGCTCTTTCCCTTTCTCACCGATCAGGTTTTCGATCGGAACCATCCGGTATTGTAAATATTTTTCGGCCAGAAAGTTCAGGTTGTGGCGCTCATCCTGACTAAGCAGATAATGGGCGATCATGGTATCGAACATTGGTCCGCTGACCATGATCCCATAGTTGGCCAGCACCTGGAGGTCGTATTTAATGTTTTGACCTATCTTGAGAATGGTCTGACTTTCCAGCAGTGGCCTGATCGGCTCCAGCAGCTTGCCGGTACCTGCACGATCTTCAGGAAAGTGGATGTACCAGGCTTTTTTATTTTCGAAAGATATGGCCAGCCCAACCAGCTCGGCTTTCAGAGCATCGAGACCGGTGGTTTCGGTATCAAAGCAGAAAGCAGGTTGAGAAGCAATCTCGCGCGCAAGGGTTTCCACTTCGATGTAGGTGGTAATCAGTTGGTAATGATGATCGGCCGATTGAATATCTGTTGCCGGGGGCGGTGCAACCGGCATTTCGGCTGCATCGAAAAGTGATCGTTGCTGCGGTTGTGGTGCGGCTGGCGGACTGAACAGGTCGCCACCATTGACCGGCGGAATGATTTTGTTCAGCAGGTTCCTGAATTCCAGCTCGTCGAACAGGGCGCGAAGGGCGCGTTCATCCGGCGGCTGGCGAAGCGTTGCTTCTTCATCAAATTCAATGGGAACCTCCAGGCAGATGGTCACCAGCTCGCGCGCCCGGAACACCTGTGCACGGTTAGCTTCGAGCGACTCCTTCTGCTTTGGTTTTATCTTATCGAGATTTTCGTAAAGATTTGGGATGGACCCGAACCTTCCGATCAGGTCTTTGGCTGATTTTTCACCTATTCCCGGAGCTCCCGGAACATTATCGGCCGCGTCGCCCCAGAGAGCCAGGATGTCGATCACCTGCTCCGGACGTTCCACTTCAAAATCCCGGCACACTTCTTCCCGTCCGAGTATCTCCACATCAAACCCTGAACGACGTGGTTTAAGTATCCTAATCCGATCGCTCACGAGTTGGGTGTAGTCTTTGTCAGGCGTCATCATAAACACGTTATAACCGGCTCTTTCGGCCTTTTTTGCCAGTGTTCCGACAACATCATCCGCTTCAAACCCGTCGAGCTCCAGAATCGGGATATTAAAAGCGGAAATAATTTTCCGGATCCAGGGTACTGCTGCACGGAGATCTTCGGGCATCGGAGGCCGGTTTGCCTTATAAGCTTCGTACATGATATGCCGGAAAGTAGGTGCATGAGTATCAAATACAACAGCGATATGCGTAGGATTTTCACTTCGGAGCAGCTCTTCCAGGGTGAGGGTAAATCCAAAGGCAGCCGAGGTATTCAGCCCCTTCGAGTTTATCCGGGGATTCTTGATGAACGCGTAATACGAACGGTAAATCAATGCGTAGGCGTCGAGGAGATATAATCGGTTGTCAAACATTGTAAATGCACAAGGCACATGGCTCAAGGCACATATGAAGGTATAAGGCTCAGGGCGCAGGGCTCAAGTGAGGTGATAAATATAAACAAATATGAAGTAAGGAAAGTTTTGCTGCCGGAGTTGGCTTGGGTACGATGGCGAAAAGGTGCCCGGGTAATTTCGTGGTTTGCGACGGGGTCCCGGCCTTCGCCGGGATGACAACGCTGCGAGGGAAGTTTAATGACGCTGTCGAAACTGCAATTCTGAGAAGAGGAAATTGAAGACCCGAAAGAAATATTTTCAGTATAATAATCGAAGAGTTGTCATTCCCGCGAAGGCATGAACCCCGTCGCAAACCACGAAATTAAACAGAAGTATCTTCTTGTTATTGGTCTTCCGAAAACCACTCCGCATAACTATTCACCGTTTCATATAGCCGAATGGAATGCAGATGAATTTTCAACGGAAGCTGAGCCTGCAAAATGCCGGCGAAATATATAACAAGATTTTCTGCGGTGGGCTGGAAATCAAACCAGGTTTTTCGGTCGAACATGTCAGGAAGGTCGGCAAATTTCTCTACCGGGGCTTTTTCATTGAGTATCAGGCTATGATCGAAAACATCAACTATGTGCTTATTGACCACACGCTTTAGATCACCAAAATCAATAACCATTCCCAGTTTTTTATCCTCCTGATCCTCTATCGGCTTACCACTGACCGTAACGTTAAGTACATAGGAATGACCATGAATATTTTTGCAAAGGCCATCATATCCCCAAAGGGCATGGGCCATTTCGAAACGGAATATTTTTGTTACCCTGACAGTTGACATAGCTTAATCCCCGCAAGAACATTTACTGATACAATCAACAACCTTGCTCAATTGGTCGTGCTTAAGAAAATAATAAGTGTTTTTTCCATTGCGCTTGCTTGCCAGGATGTCTTTATCTTTCAGTATACCAAGATGATGACTGGTGGTCGACTGCTCGATTTCCAGCTTCTCATGGATTTCAGTGACTGTAAGCTTTTGCCCGTCTTCCAAAAGATTAAGAATGGCTATCCTAACCGGGTGAGCTATTGCTTTAAGCATGTTGGCAGCCTTATCCAACTGTTCTGGCTTTAATTCCAGCAGATTCATCATGATCAGGTAATTACTTAGTTATGCAAATATATAAATGTTTTACTCCAATAAGGGTAATATAAGTCAGGTAGTTATATGATTTTCGTCAAGGTTTGCGCTCAGAAATGCTGAATTTCCCGTTCCAAAATCCGGCTGAGAAGATTGTTGGCCAGACGGCTCGCGCCGATTCTGAAGAGCCCGGGAGTAAGCCACTCTTCACCCAATAATTTGTGTATCATGTGGTAATAAACCACCGCATCGCCCACTTCAACAATCCCCCCGGCCGGTTTTATGCCTACCGGCTTATTACTGACTTTGTAAAAATCGCTGATAGCCTTAGCCATGGTATAAACAGCTCCCGGCGTGGCTGCAACTGGAATTTTTCCTGTGGACGTTTTAATGAAATCCGCACCCGCCTCCATGGCAATAAAACTCGCCAGCCTGATATTTTCAGCTGTTTTCAGCAGCCCGGTTTCAAGAATCACTTTCAATCTGACTCCGGCCGTAGCTTCACGTATTAATATCAGTTCATTAAGTACAGCCATATACTCCCCGGCGAGAAAACGACCCGCCGAAATAACCACATCGATTTCATCCGCACCCTTCTTCATCAGCAACCCGCATTCGGCAAGCTTAACGGCAAGAAAAGTCTGCGAAGAGGGAAATCCTGCACCAACCGCGGCAATCTTAACCCCCGGAGCCTTCAGATACAACCTGACCTCTTCCACTAAAAGCGGATAAACACAGAGAGCCGCTACCGGTGGCATTTCCGGAAACAATGACGCAAATGAATTCAGGTTATTGGTGAATTTTTGCGCAGTCGCGATATTGTCATCCGTATTTAATGTGGTGATATCCAGTAAGCTGAAGATTTTTTTCAGATGCTCCGGCGATGAAAATGCGGCCGGTATCGAGCTGATTATCTCCTGGGTCCCGGCCAGCGTAGCTTGCTCGCTTTCGCCGGTTCCGTATTTTTCGCTGTATGCTTTGATCAGGTTCATGGGGTTATGGGTTATGGGTTATGGGTTATTCATAGATTATTAACAACTTACAACATATTGTTATTACCCGCTTCTTCCTTAAACTTCTTACTTCTTACTAATTTCTGCCCTCTGCCCTCTGCCTTGTGCCAACTGCCAACTGCCAACTGCCTACTGCCAACTGCCAACTGCCTACTGCCTACTGCCTACTGCCTACTGCCTACTGAGTACTATCTCAACTTTGGATTCTGAAGATGCCGTGTGGCGTCCCTCTCCGTCTTCTTCCTGATATTCTTCTCCAGCGCTTCAGTAAGGTCCACGCCCGTCTGGTTGGCCAGACAAATCAGCACCCAGAGCACATCGGCCATTTCATCATCAATATTCTTGTTTTTATCGTTCTCTTTTTCAGATTGATCACCATACCTCCGGGCAATAATCCGTGCCAGTTCACCAACCTCCTCGGTAAGAATCGCAAGGTTCGTCAACTCGGAGAAATATCGTACCCCATAGGTCTTAATCCATTGGTCTACTGTATCCTGTGCCTCTTTAATCGTCATTGCCTGTTCTTTGAATCTATCCAGATGGTTACCGGACCGTCGTTCACCAGTGAAACCTGCATCATGGCTCCGAATTCCCCCGTCTGAACTGGCTTTCCAAGTTCCTGAACAAGATTTTCGACGAATTGTTCATATAAGGGGATGCTTACGGCAGACGGCGCGGCATCGATATAAGAGGGTCTGAATCCTTTTTTCACCCGCGCATGAAGTGTAAATTGCGATACAACCAGTGCTTCGCCTTGTATATCCTTAACCGACAGGTTCATTACCCCCTCCGGATCTTCAAATATCCTTAGCCCTGCAATTTTATTCACCAGCCAGTCAATATCCTCCTGTCCGTCAGCTGCCTCAATGCCGACCAGGATCAATAAACCCCTTCCGATGGAAGATTTTATCGCTCCCTCAATCGTGACGCTCGCCTGACTAACCCTTTGTATTAAAGTTCTCATAAAAAATGTACCAATAACTACACTGTCCCCGAAGAGTTGTCATCCCCGCGCAGGCGGAGCCGGAGGCGGGGATCCCGTCCCTAACCGCGAAATCTCCGGAAGCGGGGACCCCGTCGCAGACCACGGCATTTTGCAGTTGAATCTTCATCTTCTACTGCCCTTGTTAAGTATTACTAATGCTGCAATTACCCCCGGTACCCATCCGCAGAGGGTAAGCAGAAAAACAATGGCCACTGAGCCGCATCCCTGGTCGATTACCGCCAGCGGCGGAAAAACGATGGAAAGGATAACGCGGAAAAGTGACATTTTGTGGTTGGTTTATAAGGGTAAAAATACGGAAATTACATATTCCAGGCTCTCAAATCCAGGTGCTTCTTTGGAAATTTTCCATTCGGGAATGATTCCTTTTTCCCTGGCAACAAGATCAAAATGTGACATCGCAATTCCCATGTCTAGCATCTGCATATCTACCTGACTGAATGCTTTCTGGTAACCCGGTTTTCGTGAAATATAAAATCGGAACAGGTTTCCGTCAGCAATAATCCTCCACGGCTGATTATTCGATGCCGAGGGACCCATGCGCACTGCTTCCAGAATGCTTTTCAGCGGATGGCCATGGGGTGGAAGCATGGGGGTTGAAAGGTTGCCGTCAAAAAATAGCTTTTCGTGAGGCAGCCTCCTTTCGGAGCCGGCCCCGAGCCGGATAAGGCGCTCCCCCATTCCGCGCGTTTCCGAAGCATAACCGACAGGTGTGATTGCCGGGATGATAAAACCCTCTTTACGGCCGATAGCTTTCGAAAATTCACCCCGGTCAAAAGTGCCCCCAAGCCAGCAGGTTCCAATACCCATACCGGTGAATTCCAGAATCAGTTCTTCCAGCGTATATCCGTAATCGATGAATCCGGTAAGGGATGGCTCTATCTGACCGGCAATAAAATAACTTGCCCCCTGAATAAATCCATAGGTTCCCAGTTTTAGCTTTTGTGAGGCTGTATCCTCACGGCTGACAAGGGTAAAACTCAGTGAAGTTCCCAGTGGTCCGACCAAAATTTCGGCGATCCGATGCCTGATTTTTTCAATCAGTATGTCCGTAAAAGGTTCCGGACGATAGGTGCGCCGGGATATCCGGGATTGAATGATTTCAGATATCAATGGTGATTGTTGCATGGATTGATTTCAGTGGTTTGACAATATCGAGGAAAGAAAGTAATTTCAGCCTTTTAAAACGAATAAAAAATGAAAAAACTTGTTTCTGCCGCAGTATTGGCTTTGGTAGTACTTTTCGCCGGGAAAACGGTATCCGGCCAGGCACTTAATCAACTCACACCTAAAGAGGTAAAGGATGGCTGGCAATTATTGTTCGATGGTAAATCCATGGACAAATGGCGTTGCTATAAAATGGATAAGGTTCAGGGCTGGTCTGTTGAAGATGGCGCTATGACAGCTTTAGGCCTGCCAGAAGGAAAAGGCGGAGACATTGTGACAAAGGAAAAATTTCAGGATTTTGAATTATCCCTTGAATGGAAAATATCGCAAAACAGTAATTCCGGTATCTTTTTCCATGTTGTTGAAGGAGATCAGTATGAAACGGTTTATATGACCGGCCCGGAATATCAACTGCTTGATGATGTCGGATATCCTACCTCGCATCCGAAAAATAATTCTGGAGCCAATTATGATGTGCACCCTGCGAAATTCGGACAGGTGAAAACCCTTGATCAGTGGAACGTAGCAAAGATTGTTGTTAAAGGCG
Organism: uncultured Bacteroidota bacterium; assembly: GCA_903832165.1. GTDB lineage: Bacteria > Bacteroidota > Bacteroidia > Bacteroidales > UBA12481 > UBA12481. The sequence goes on from CAILAQ010000198.1 coordinate 17,046, forward strand.
CACATGTTGAGCATTGGCTGAACGACCGAAAAGTAGTTGACTATGAAATGTGGACTCCGGAATGGCTGGAGCTGAAAAACAAATCAAAATGGAAAGATGTGGAAGGCTACTGCAAGTTTAAGGAAGGTTTCATTGCCCTGCAGGATCATGGTGGCAGCACCAGTTTCAGGAATATCAAAATCAGGAAGCTTTAGGCAATGACCAAATCCAACAATCGCGAGTATACCAACGGCGAAATCACCGTGTTCTGGAAGGCGGATACCTGTATCCATGCTACCATCTGCTTTATGAAACTCCGGAAAGTATTTGATCCGACCAAACGGCCGTGGGTAAACATGCAGGGTGCTTCCAGTCAGGAGATTATCGATATTGTGGACCAATGCCCCACTGATGCGCTGACCTGGAAGTGGAACCGCGATCTTTCGCAGGATGAAAAGGAAGAACTTCAACACCAGCCACCTGAAGAGGAGATAGTTCCCGCACCTGTTGCCCAGATTACCATTATCGAAAATGGCCCGGCTCTCATACAGGGAAAATTCAGGATGAAAAAACCAACCGGAGAAATGATCCCTACAGCCGAACAAGCTGCCATTTGCCGCTGTGGCTATAGCAAAAACAAACCCTTCTGCGATGGCAGCCATCACGGATCGGGATTTAAAGGCTAACTCAATGTGCTAATGTGCTAATGTGCTAATGAAAAATAAGACAAAATGACGAAAAAAGAGGAGGCTGGCAGAAACCAATCTCCTCTTTTTTTTAGCCCCAAATCAGCCACCCAACTATTTCTTTAATTGGCACATTAGCACATTGAGTTCTATTTCTCGTCCGGCAAATTGAGTTCCACATTGTCGCGATAATCCCCCAGCAGATGTTCGGCAAAATAGTACCACATCGCACGATCGAAGTACCTGGTATAGTTGCCGTATCCATGGCGTTGCCCCGGCATGAGCATGAAATCAAACCGCTTATTGGCCTTGATCAGGGCATCTGCTACACGGATGGTATTACCCGGATGAACGTTGTTGTCGATATCGCCCGTTACCAGCATCAGGTGGCCTTTCAGGTTATTGGCCAGTTCCTGGTTCTTGTTGACTTTTGCCTCAAATTTTGTAACGGTTTCTTTTTTTACTGAATCAGCAGGATAGTAAGAATCCTTTTCGATATCGGTTACTTCAACTCCTTCAACGGCTTCCTTCTTGTCGGTCTTTTCTATTGTCTTTTCTGTCTTATCCGTCTTCTCTGTCGTCTTCTCCTGCGTTCCGTCGGTCTTCTCCTTCGTCTTATCGGTCTTCTTCACCGTCTTCGTGACCTCCTTTACCCCGTTGTGCGTTTCGCCCCACCAAAGATTGTAGATGTTATTGTCGTGGTTACCCGATGAGGAAACTGCTGCTTTATAAAAGTCGGGGAAAGTGAGGATGGCTGCAGTCGACATGAATCCACCGCCCGAATGGCCATAAATACCAACTTTGGTAATATCGATGAATTCAAACCTGTCAGCCAGCTGTTCCAATGCATATTTATCGTCGGCAAGTGCATAATCCCTCAGGTTGTTATAACCGAAGGTATGGTAATACTTGTAACGTTTCGGACTGCCACCGCGATGGCCGACCGAGATTACTACAAATCCAAGTTGTGCCAGCGACTGGTTTTTGCCTCCGGTTGGAGTAAACCTGATGGAGACACTCTCGGTTTGCGGACCAGGATATACATAGGAAATGATCGGGTATTTGCGGTCTTTTTCCATTTTAAAAGGTTTCCACAATTCACCGTACAAGTCGGTTACGCCATCCACTGCCTTAACCTTGAAACGCTCCGGCATCTGCCAGCCGGTTTCCAGAAGTCTCCGCAGATCCATGGTTTCCAGATCCATCAGGAGAGATCCTTTATTGTCGCGAAGAACTGATTTTGGCGCCAGGTCCACGCGCGAGTAATTATCGACCATGTATTTGCTTGATTCAGGCATGCTTATGGAGTGCGTTGCATCTTCGGGTGTTACCAGCTGGAAGCCTGTTCCATCAAGCTTTGCCTTATAAATCAATGCATAATTTGGATTGATACCAGCCTCATGATCGTAGCCTTCAAAATAGATTTCCCTGTTCAGAGTATCGATACGGCTAACGGAGCCAACTACAAAATTCCCGGAAGTAATTGAATTTTTAAGTTTACCATCACCATCATACAGGTATAGCTGACCAAAGCCGGTTCTTTCCGACCACCAGATCAGGTCTTTACCTTCATTGATGACACTGAGATTGGTGTATTCATTGTTGAAATAAGGTTCGCTGGTCTCGGAAAAAAGAACCTTGGCTTCGCCGTTAGTGGTGCTGGCCAGACAAACATCGATCTTGGCGCAGGTACGGTCCTTACGGATAAAAATCAGGGCATCGGACCGCTTTTTGATAAGGTCAACTCCGAAAGTCTGGTCCTTCCATTTGTCAGTCTGGATTTTTACACCTTTTTTGTTTTCTACGTCAAAAACCCAAAGTTCGGTCTGAGGAACGAATTCATCGCCAGGCATGGCATAACGGTAAGTTTCAAGCTCAGGACGGGGATCCTTCAGGGTATTGATTACCCAAAGATCTTTTACCTTGCGGGAATCATCACGGTCCACGTAGAATTTTTTATTGTCCTCAAACCAGCGGCCTGAAGCACGGAGACGTTTCGTTGTTGTAGTATCTTCCCCGTCGGACTGCCATGAATAATATCTCTCTCCGTCCGTTGTAAGCTGATATTCAACACTGTCCTTGTCTTTGGCCTTCATCAGGTAAAGGTTGTGCTTGCGGGCGAATATGATCCAGGTCGAGTCTTTATTGTAATTCATCCATTGATTTTCCTTCTTCTTTTCTTTTTCGATAGTATCAACGATGATAATATCCTTGCTGGCAAGCTTATACTCGAATTTGAAACTGTCCACCTCAAAATTGAAAGATTTGTTGTCGTCCTTGAATTTTAAATTCTTGATTGGAAGATCAAGGTGGTTAACAGGTTTCATGATCATCTGGTTGATCTTTGAAGCCATGTAAAAAACATCGAACAGCGGGGATTTGGCTTTTTTTGCCGGATCAACCAGCCACCAGAAATTCCCGTCGCCGGTTTTATAGGAATACCAGAAAAGGTCTGATTTTTTCAGCCAGGTGGGTTGTACGGAGGTGCTTCCCATCATTTTGCCAAGATTTTCACTGCCGTACTTCTCGGCAGCTCTGAAATCGGCCTTATACTGCCCGTAAGTCAGCGAACAGGCAAAAACTAGAATTAATACCAAAAAGTACTTTTTCATCTTGAGGGATAGTGTTGGTTTATAACGTATAAAAGTAGAATGATTTCCAAATGGAGGTTTGGATTTAACATATTTTAAGAACCAACACCATTTTATCTTGATATGGCATTGAGCGAATCACGTGCTGCCGTTCTTAATTTAACTGCCGGTCCATATCGGGGATTTATTTTCCAAAGCTCCTCAGACAGTTTCGAAGCTTCTCCAAATCTTCCGGATTCCAGGTAATTCCATATTTTAAGCTCTCTTGCCGGTTCACTTTCCGGGTGAAGTTTCAGCAACTGATCGGCAGCATTCTCCGAGGCATTAAAATCGTGCATTTTTCTCAGGCTCCATCCGAGGTATAGCCATGCCGTCTCATTTCCTGGATCACTGCGTGTAAAATCCTGAAGAACGGAGGCTGATTCCGCAAACCTGCCCGACAAATAAAGCCGATATCCGGCAAGGTCCCGTTTATCTCCGCGATGCAGAACCAGGCACATAGGGAGGCTTTCCACATTGACAGTGTGGACGATCATCCCGGGCAGCACCATCTTGCCCTTCAGACCTTCCTTACCCAGATAGGCATTCACAAAAAGGCCGTAATCCCAGTCGTACTTGCCCCGATCAAACCAGGTGGTATACACGGTTTTTATCTTAGGATTTCCGGTAATGAAAAAAGGTGCCAGTGGGAAATTCGAGGCGATTATCAACGTATCACCGCCAGGTTTTGATAATACTTCTTTTTCCAGCCATTTGACCGATGGTCCCAGCGAGTGGAAATAATAGTCTGTTTCATACTGGTGGTAAGCCTTGGATACACCTCCCGATAGCCGGTTGAAGTAAACATATTCCACCGGGTGGTTCCTGATGATATGAAGCAGCGGACCTGAAAGGCCAAAGACTAAAAGACCTGTTAGTACCAAGCGTAAGGAGACCTTTCTGAGAAGACAATACATAGACGACCAGCCGCTGGCAGCAAGCACCACAAAAAGAGGATAAATGAAGAGGAGGTGACGGATGTTTCCGTAAAGGTTGGAGTGGAGTGCAACTACATATATCAAGGGAAAAAAAGCACCGAAAACCAACGTAGGAAATACAACAGGCCCGAGTTTTCTGTATAGTCCGATAAACAGCGGAATTCCTGCCAGAATGATGGCTGGCGATACCATCAGGAAATATTTCGGGGCATAATACCAGGGCAGCTCCTCCGACCAGTAAAGCTTACCTTCAAAAAGCTGGCGGAGGCTGATCATATAGTGAGTCATCTGGTTGAGCGACTCAAGGGGATGCCGGATGGGATCCTGCAGTCCGTAAGGCCAGCCTATGATCCCGATTATGCAGGCAAGGAGAATGGCAACGGTTAATGAAAAAGCCAGCCTGAACCAACCGTTCCACCTGGCACGGCTGTCGGACGGCCTGGTCACCCAGGCTTGCAAGGCTGCAAACGCCAGTATTATCGGCACAATCACCAGTCCACCGATTCTTACCGAAATGGCAAATCCGGTTCCCACCGCTATTCCGGTGAGGTAGCCTTTATGGATAACCGGTAGTTTCCGGATCAGCTTGACCAGAAAATAGATAGCTGTGATATATCCGAGCGCAAAGGGGATATCTTTCAGGTTGTTATAGGCATGGCCCATAAAAACCGGCGACAGGAGCAGGAAGATGATGGCCAGTATGCCGGCACCAGATCCGGCAAGCTCTGCAGCGAGCAGTCCTGAAAAGAGTATGGTGAGAGCTCCTGCCAGAGCATTGATAAGGTGGCGGGTAACATAGGGATTCTGAAACCCGAAAAGTTTGTTCACCAGAAAGCTGAAGTTATCGATCGACTGTCCGTAATATTTAAGAAAGGTAACCGGAGTATCGATGGAAGAAATATCTTTTCCTCCCGTCGCGAAGTATTTATATACATTTTCGGCCTGCTCATAATGCACAGGCTCATCGCCCGAAATGCCCGCATCCAGACTTAAAATAGGGCAGAGGGCAAAGGGCAGAAGGCAGAAGTAAAGGAAGATACGGCGAAGAGAGAAGGCAGAAGTGGCGGCGGTGATGACCTTTTCCATAGCGCCGGATTATTCGTGGAATTTCCTTACGAAATAAGGCGGGCGGTGTTGGCTTTCTTTATAAATACGATAAA